>JBBQTZ010000260.1:0-6276 GCA_038234405.1 Chitinophagales bacterium | reverse complement strand
TTTTTTGATTTATTGTTGACGGGGCACAACTGGTAATTTGTTTTAAAATTCCATCATAAGCTCCTTTTAATCTTTATCATTGTGCTATAAATCCCTATATTTAACGGGAACCAACTTTTTGGTAAAGTATTTGCTCATGCTCTGATAATAAAATATTTTATGCAAAAACCAATCCTATTCTTTCTTTTTTTAACATCAGCTAAACTACAAGCACAAAATGTTGGCATTGGTAATGTAACACCTACCAACAAATTACATGTATCTGCCAACATAGACCCATTAAGGCTGGAAGGTTTACAAAGTGGTGCCAATACTGATAGTTTACTTACCGTAAATGCAACTGGTGTTATAAGGCGAAGGGCAAATAATATTACTGCCTGGTCGCTTACCGGAAATATGGGAAACGTCAATAATTTTTTAGGTACCACCGATAATACCGCCCTGGTATTTAAAACCAATAACCAACGATCTGGTTTAATAGATGCGGACTCTACCAAACGTAATAATGCCTTTGGTAACAGGGCCATAAGTACTGCTGTTGCAGGCAATGGTAACAATGCTTTTGGCTACCAGGCATTATCAAATATTAGTTCCGGTAATAATAATGTTGCCATGGGAGATTCAGCAGCCTTTAAAATTGCTACCGGCGTTGATAATATTGCCATTGGTGCAGATGCACTCTTATCAGTTGTATCAGCTTTGGGTAATATTGCTATTGGCAGCAACGCCTTAAAAAATACAGTTTCATCAGAAAATATTGCCATTGGCATTTCGGCTGCTGCCGCAAACAGCACGGGCAGTAATCAATTGGCCATTGGCGCCAATGCTTTAGCAACTAACCAAACAGCCTTAACCCAATTGGCTATTGGCAACAATGCCTTACAGCAATTAACCAATGGGCAAGAAAATATTGCCATTGGTTATAATGCAGGCAACAGTTTAACCCAGGCATCGTACAATGTTTTATTAGGCCATTATACTTTAAGTACCGCTTTAAATGCCAATAATAATACCATAATTGGGCACAATGCTGCATTAGCTTATACCGCCAATGGTAATACTAACAATACCTTTATTGGCTACCAGGCTGCCCTTAGCCAAACGGCAGGCAACGGTAATACTTTTGTTGGTACAAGCGTAGATGTTGGTGGTACAACCTCCGTAAACAATAGCACCGGTTTGGGGCAGGCAGTGGTGATTACTGCAAGCAATCAGGTGAGGGTTGGTAATAGCGCCATCAACAGTATTGGGGGGCAGGTAGGCTGGACAACCTTTAGCGATCTACGAATAAAAAACAATATCAGGGAAGATGTACATGGCCTCGATTTTATTCTTCAGCTACGACCGGTTTCCTACAATTATAACATTGCACTACTGCAAAAATTACAAGGCAATAAAAATTATTCTACAGATAAAAGCTTTGAAGCCATCCGCTTTTCTGGCCTTATTGCACAAGAAGTTGAGGAGGCAGGCAACGCTATTAATTATAATTTTAGTGGTATTGATAAACCGGCAAATGAGCATTCGCCTTACGGCTTGCGTTATGCAGAGTTTGTAGTGCCAATAATAAAAGCCTTACAGGAAATGAAGGCAATCATTGATAGGCAACAACAGGAAATTGAGCTTTTAAAAAAGAGGTAACAGGTGGAGCATTTGAAATTTTGACTCCTGATTTCGTTTGGTGCAAACACCGAATGAGGCCTGAGAAATGAAGGCAATTATTGATAAGCAGCAACAGGAAATTGAACTTTTAAAAAAGAAGTAACAGGCGTTTTTCATTCATACGGTTTAAAACTATTTTAATGGATAGAATTAATTTTTTACAAACCATTTTTACTGCTGCCAATAGCAAAAAAGAACAAGTGGTTACAGCCGCAAACCTGCAACAGAAAAGCGTTGAAGAAGCTACTCCTATTACAGGGAGCATTAATCCATATACAGGCGCATGGACGGATAATGAGGTGATTCATTTGCTAAAGCGACTAACTTTTGGCGCACCGGTAGAAGAGGTGAATTATTTTGTTAACCTTAGTTTTGATCAGGCTGTAGATGAATTGATAAACAAAAAGGCTACTAACATTGGCTTTCCATTAAAAACTTACACCACCAACCTTACCAGTACGCCCGCAAGCGACCCGGATTGGGCAGTTCCACTGGCACGCACATGGGTAAATACGCCAACCGATAGCGGCGGTATCAATTTTAATAGAAGATTAAGTGTAAAAGCCTGGTGGCTTAATACAATGGTAAACCAACCGGGGAGTATTGAGGAAAAGATGATTTTATTTTGGAGTACACATTTTGCTGTTGAATTTGATATAGTTTCTATAGGCACATTTGCTTTTCAATATTTGCAAACTTTACGCCAGCATTGCGTTGGAAATTTAAAGGCATTTACAAAAGCTATTACTTTAAATCCGGCTATGCTGGTATATTTAAATGGTAATTTAAATAGCAGAACAGCACCCGATGAAAATTATGCGAGGGAGTTACAGGAACTATTTACACTGGGTAAGGGGCCAGAAAGTTTATATACAGAAGATGATGTAAAGGCAGCAGCAAGAGTGCTTACCGGCTATCAGGTAAACAAAGCAACTGTAACCAGTTTTTTAACGCCCAACCGGCACGATACCAGTCCAAAACAATTTTCGTCTTTTTACAACAATACTGTTATTAACCGCCCAATTGCCGAGGCTGAAGTAGAAGTGGATGATTTGTTAGAAATGATATTTGCAAAGGAGGAAGTAGCTAAATATATCTGTAGAAGGCTCTACCGTTTTTTTGTGTACCACGATATTACAACAGCTACTGAAACCAATGTAATTTTACCACTGGCAGCCACTTTAATTGCCAACAACTATGAGTTAAAACCTGTGCTGTTGCAGCTTTTTAAAAGCGAACATTTTTTTGATGTTCTTCAATTTGGTGCTTTTATTAAAAGCCCGCTGGATTTTACTGTTGGTTTAATAAGAGAATGCAAGATTGCATTTCCGCCCATAAGTAACCCACAATTATTGTATCGCCATATTGGATATATCGCCGGTGTATTTATGCCAACTGTGGGGCAAGATATTGGAGACCCTCCCAATGTGTCTGGTTTTCCTGCATATTATCAAACGCCTCTTTTTGATAAAATCTGGATAAATACAGATACTTTTTCGAGAAGACAGGGACTGATTACAACGCTCGTTAATACAGGTTATAGCAATGGCGGTTATAAACTCCAGATAAATGCGGTAAGCCTTGCAAGGCGTATGAGCAACCCAACAGACCCCAACCAATTGGTGCTGGATTTTAATAAATTTTTGTTGAGAAGAACGTTGAGCCAGTCGTTAAGAGATAGTATTAAAACAGATATTTTATTAACCGGGCAAGCAGAAGATTATTATTGGACAGATGCCTGGGCTGCTTTTATCAATAATCCGGCAGATGCCAATAGCCTCAGTGTGGTTAATAGCAGGCTAAAAAATCTAACATTATATTTTTTAAGTAAGCTGGAAGAGTATCATCTTATGTAAAAAAATAAATGTGTAGGTGATTGATTGGTTTTGCCCAATAAAGATAAAATGTACAAGAGTGATTATTTAAACCTTTTATCAATTGAATTAAATAACAGAATCATATTCGCCACTTCAGTTTCATTATAATACAAAAGCGTACTTCAATTTTTTTAAATTATTTACAAAAGGTAAAATATGCAGCGCAGAAAATTTATCAGGAATACAGCAGTAACAGCGGTTGGCCTGCCGGGTGTTATCAATGGTTTTAACCTTACAGCACATGCAGAATCTGCCTTTATGAATCAATTTAATTTGGCAGGTACAGCCAACGATCATGTATTGGTAGTAATACAAATGAGTGGAGGTAATGATGGACTTAACACTGTAATTCCAATAGATCAATATAGCAAATATGTAAATGCAAGAGCAAATATTGCGATACCTCCAAGTAAAATTTTAGCCTTAACAGGAACGGCCTTAACTGGTTTAAACCCTTCATTGACGGGTATTAGGGATATGTATAACAATGGCAATGTTTGTATTATTCAGTCTGCCGGCTATCCTGCACCAAGCTTTTCACATTTTAGAGCCACTGATATTTGGATGACAGGCGCTAACAGCAATCAATACTTAACAGATGGCTGGATGGGCAGATACCTTAATGGTGAATATCCGGGCTACCCCAATGCTTATCCTACTGCTGGTATGCCCGATCCGTTGGGCATACAGTTTGGCTCCGGTGCCTCACTCTCTTTGCTTGGACCTACATCGCCAATGGGCTATACCATCAGCGATCCTAATGCGTTTGTGAACAATGCTAACGGTGGTCAGGATGTAGTGCCAACGGATACACCCATGGGTGAAAAATTACAGTATGTAAGGGATGTTTCAAAACAGGCAGAAGTATATTATTCCGTAGTGCAAACGGCTTACAATAAAACTGGTAATGTTAACCTAACTACTTATCCTGTTAATGTACTTGCCAATCAATTAAAAATAGTAGCAAGGCTTATTAATGGTGGACTAAAAACAAAAATTTATGTGGTGAGTTTAGGTGGCTTTGATACGCATGCGCTGCAAACTAATTTAATAGATACTACTGTAGGTAACCATGCTAACCTGTTGTCTATTTTAGGCAATACGGTAAAGGCATTTCACACAGATCTTAAACTGATGAATAAAGATCAAAAAGTACTCGGTATGACTTTTAGTGAATTTGGCCGGAGGGTAAAAAGTAACAGCAGTGGTGGCACAGACCATGGCTATGCAGCACCCATGTTTATTTTTGGCACACAAGCCACCGGTGGTATTATTGGAACCAATCCGGTACTACCTGTTGTTGCCGGTACGCAAGATAATATTGCCATGCAAACCGATTTTAGAAGAATTTATTACAGTATTATGAAACGCTGGCTTTGCCAGGATAATAACAGCCTGCAGCAAATAATGCTGCAAAATTTTACCGACCTTAATATTTGCAATAATGCCAACTGTGCACCCCTTGGCAGGTATGCGCCATTAACTGCACAAAGTTTTGTAAATGCAGTACCAAACCCATCAACCGGCATTACAACAGTATCTTTTAAAACCAATGGTGGGCATACCTTATTGCAATTGGTAACCAAAGAGGGAGTAGTGGTACAAACCTTGCTGGAGGCTACTTACAGCCTGCCACAAACCGTTAATAAAGATGTTGATTTAAGCAGTTACAAAGTTGGTCTTTATTACCTGCGTTTTCAAAACGAAAAAAATGTGCAGATGAAACCATTGATAAAAATGTAATAATTTTTAGTGCTGATTGGTTTACACTCTCAGTTTTGGAAGGTGTAAAAGTTTAAAGATACTGCTGCTGGAGATTGTCGCATTTTGGAGACCATTGGGTGGCAATTGCATTGCAGATGGTTTGGGCTTGCAGCTAAATCAAAGAACAACTACGGCAGCGAAAAAAATAAGTAAATAATAGCCCATACAATGGCAGGCTAATTATTTTGTGAACTACATTTTATCTATAGACTATTTTAATATTTTATACAGGATGAATTTTTGTTGCTTTTCAGCGGTATTTTTGGCTTTGCGCTCTGCAATTATTTTTGCAGCTTTGGCTGTTTCGGCTGCATTCATTGGTTTGTAAACCATTATTGATCCGGTTATATCTCTTTCATCTACAATTTGCTTTACTTTTGCAGCGTTCTTCATGTAGTTAATGTAAGTTTTTTAAAAGTATAAATCAATTAATTTTGAGCTGGTTTTATATCAATTGCCATTCTTAATCCACGTACTTTTTCGGCACCGTATCGTATATAGTAATCTAGTAAATGGTTTTTACCAAAGAATGATATAAAGCACTCATAGCCTTCATCTTGAGATATTTTGCAACATAAAGCAAGAATGCTTTTACCTATATAATTGTATGGGTTTATGGGGCTTGTTTGTTAAAGTAGTTTGTTTCCATATTACCACACGCTAAAAAGCCTATAGAGTGCTTTACTGCAACCATATCTTGTGAAATATTCTCTTCTCCTGCCAGGCAAATTTTAAAAATGGTTTAGCCTTCTTTTAGGGATGTTGTAAAATCAAAAGCTTTAAACTGGGCTGCTGCTTTTTTATTTTCGTCTCTGTAATTTTTTCGGCTTCTGCATTGTACTTTTTGCCCGTGCTGTTTAAAGCGATTGCTTTTTTAAAAAATATTTATTGCGCATGTTGTGGAGCAATTTTATTTTAAATAAAGCTGTTCGAAAAAGGTGTAGCTAAAAAGACTGCCATGTAACAAACAGTT
>JBBQTZ010000259.1:0-6336 GCA_038234405.1 Chitinophagales bacterium | reverse complement strand
AGGAACAACGTTTATCATTAAATTACCTGTTGTCTGAATCACGGATGATAAAGATTAAAAGATTGCACAGAATAAATATAGTACTCCAATCAGTGAAATCCATAAATCCTTTTTAAACTGCCAATTATCTGAATCACGGATTAAAAAGATTAAAAGATTGCACAGAATAAATACAGTACTCCAATCAGTGAAATCCATAAATCCTTTTTAAACTGCCAATTGTCTGAATCACGGATGATAAAGATTAAAAGATGGCACAGAATAAATATAGTACTCCAATCTGTGAAATCCATAAATCCTTTAAATCTGTGATTTAGACAAGGGTTATGGTGGTAAATTAAAAGTAGCAACAGAAGAAAGGGAGGGAAGTGACTTTATAATTAGCTTGCCGTTTTAAAATTGGTTTGGGTTATAAGCAACTACATTAATTACAATCGGTAAAACTTTTTATACTGTTATTGGTTTAAAATTGTAAGTAAATGTTATAGAAAAAACGTTTAGACAGGCTACCATAAGTTTTTAAATAGTTATAAAGTAAAAGAAGTAATAAATTTTAAATGGAAAGTAAAAAAAATGCTACACAACATCTGCAAAAAAGTAATTAAGCGGTACTTTACTATCAAACCATGCTATGTAGTACCTGTTTGAGTTTGCTTTTGAGGTTTAATGTTGTATAAGCTTTTAGAAGTGTATTAAAAGTGGAAACAAAACAAGCAGAGGGTGCAAATTTTATGATAGTTTTACACTATAAAATTAATTTATAAGCTCATGAGAATTTTAGTAGTTGACGATGAAAAAGATGTAAAGGTGCTCTTTGAGCAACGCTTTAGAAAAGAAATTAAGAGTGGTGAAATGCAATTTCATTTTGCCTTTTCTGGCGAAGATGCCCTTGCTTATCTTAAAGAACAGGAAGCTGTATTGATACTATCCGATATAAACATGCCAGGTATGAGTGGGCTTGAACTGTTAGAACATATTAAACTAAAACATGCCACGCCACCGCCGGTGGTAATGATGATAACAGCTTATGGGGATGCTGAAAATTTTAAAATGGCTCAGCAGCTAGGTGCCGATGATTTTTTAACCAAGCCCGTTGATTTTACTTTACTAAAAGAAAAACTTAAACAAATAATCTGATGGCAAAAATCTTAGTTGCAGATGATGAGGCAGATTTTGAAATGCTCATCAAGCAAAAGTTCCGTCAAAAAATAAGGGCACAACAATACGAATTTATCTTTGCAATTAATGGAAATGATGCATTAGATAAAATTCAACAGCATCCGGATATTGACATAGTTTTAAGTGATATTAATATGCCGGAAATGGACGGCTTAACTTTACTAAGCCGTTTAAGTGAATCAAATCCATTAATAAAATCAGTGATAGTTTCTGCTTATGGAGATATGGAAAATATTAGAACTGCCATGAACCGAGGGGCTTTTGATTTTATTACCAAGCCTATAAATTTTGAAGATTTATCACTCACCATTGAAAAAACAATCAACCACGTTACTCAAATTAGAGATACCCTTAAAGCCATAAAAGAAAATAATATTCTTAAAATGTATGTTGATGAAACGGTACTCAAATTTATGAATGGCCGGGAGTTTGAATCATCACTTATTGCTAATGAAAACGTAGAGGCTACCGTTGTGTTTGTTGACATTTGCAGCTTTACTTCCATCAGCGAAAATGAACCGCCGGATACAGTTGTGCAATTATTAAATCAATATTTTGATGTTATTGTAAAAGAGATAATTGCTCATGAGGGTTACGTTGATAAATTTATGGGTGATGCAGTAATGGCTGTTTTTCGGGGAGATTTTAATTTAGATAAGGCAATTGATGCGGCTATTGCGGTTAGAACTCAAATTGCAAACCTGCCTTCCGTATCGGAGCATGTTCGCTTTACGCCTAAAGTATCTATTGGTATTAATTGTGGAGAAATGATATCGGGTAATATTGGTTCTGCCAGCTTGCGCAGGTTAGATTATACCGTAATAGGTGACGCCGTAAATACTGCACAGCGTTTACAGGCTGCCGCCAAAGCGGGTCAAATTATCATAAGTGAACAATCATATAATAAAGTAAAAGAGTCTTTTAATTGTTCGTATGTTGGAGAGGTAATTTTAAAAAATAAAAGTTTGCCCGTTAATATTTACGAAGTAGTTGATTAATACGAAGTGTTTATTTATTTCAAACAATAATAAAGGCAGTTTGGAGCTTTTTCTTAATTAGGCTATCTGATTTTTTGCCTGCCAATAGTTAAACCTATTTTTATATTAAAAGAAAAGTAAGCGTCATTATTTTTTGGATTCCCTCTAATACCTGTTTCTGTTTTTCTAAACATGCCCGTTGGTCCTCCCGGATTATTCCTGTCGTTGGTGCTTAAATCCAAAGCATTTTGTAATTGTGCGCCAGAAAAGTAGCTGCTATAATTAGCAGAATTGATGTAGCGTTTGCTTACATCGTCAAGATAGTCTGTAACTAATATCCTATGTAAAAACTCAGCCCTGATATTAAGATTGTGCGATAGCTCATATTTTACCCCTACACCTATTGGAAAATTAAGTTGTACAAGTTTGTATTGTTGCCTGTCAGGATACTCTAAAAACCCCTGCCCTTCTGTGCTAAGTGGTTGCAAATCAACGTATTGTCCATTTCTGGCTTTTGCTTGCGGATTAAAGGAAAACAAACCTATTCCCCCAATTAAATAGGGAGACCAAAGCGGGGGTTCCACATCTCTACCCATATAATTACCAAATATAAAAAAAGGATATAACTCTGCTACCAAACTTATTTCGGATATTTTGCTTTTAAAGTAGAGGTTTCTCTCATACCTGCCAGATGTAGATGATGCAACTTTAGATAAAATGCTATCATGAGAACTTACGGTACCAAATGACCCCTCTAACCTAAGTGCAACTGCTTCTTTGTATGTAGCACTTATATAAATGCTGCTACTTAAACGATTATCACCAAAATTCAAATCCTTAATAAATGGTTTTCCTGGGCCTTTTTGTCCGCCAATATCTGTTAGGGAGTTCATAATACCTATCGAACCCCCTATTTCAAACATAAGAGGATTATCGTAATGATTATTATCGTAAAAATAATACTGAGCAGAAGCTGTATTGCCAGAACTTATTAACAACAGCAAGGTTGCTATCAAAAAAGTCAATCTTTTCATGAAATAATATTCACTTTAGTTTTTCAAGTAATCTTTTTTTGCAAATTAAAATCACATACAAATTAAACGATAATTACTCAATTAATGCTTAACCTGTCTTTTTTTATTATAAAATTTACAGACACTACTAATGCCGCAATTGCTGCATTTAGGACTTCTTGCCGTGCAAGTATATCTGCCATGCAATATAAGCCAGTGATGGGCTTTGTAAACATAATCTTTCGGAATATACTTAATTAACTGTTTTTCAGTGGCTAATGGAGTTTTTGCATTGGTTGTTAATCCTACTCTTGCACTTACTCTAAAAACATGTGTATCTACAGCCATATTTGGTTGTTCGTCTATTACAGATGTTATTACATTAGCTGTTTTTCTGCCAACTCCCGGTAATGTTATCAATTCTTCCACTGTCATTGGCACTTCAGCATCAAAATTTTGCAGTAGCATTTGAGCCATCCCAATTAAGTGTTTAGTTTTATTATTTGGGTACGATATACTTTTTATGATAGGAAACAAATCTTCAAAACTAGCCTTGCTCATGCTTTCGGCATCTGGAAACTGCTCAAATATAAAAGGTGTTGTACTATTTACCCTTTTATCTGTGCATTGGGCAGATAAAATTACAGCTACCAAAAGCTGAAATGGATTATCGTACAATAATTCGGTTTCAGCATTTGGACTATGCTCTGTAAAATAATTAATAAGGTAAGTATATCTTTCTTTTTTTGTCATTAAAAAATCCCCCGTTATTAAGGGGGGATAAAATTAGGTTAAATACTATTATTTAATTTAGCCCTCTGTTGAATAAGCTGCCTTCACCGAAGAGTTAGCATAATCCAAAATAAAATCGATGGTCTTTTTTCTTGGCGAAAGTGAAATTTTCTCTAAACCCTTTTGGGCGTCAAGTAATTCCTGATACTGCTCACGGAGTTCCCAGTCAGTTTCTAAAGCTATTCTTATAGCATTTGATTGTTTTGTAGACACCTCACCATACATGTATGGTAGTAAGTCCATTTGCTTAAAACTGTGCATAGACTAAGTTAGTTGCGTGAAAAAAATTATTTATTATCAATTATCCAATTATAATAACGGCCTTTAATAATGAATATTGTATTATTTAATAGTTATTTTTCATTATTTGTTGAAGTTACTATAAACAAATCTTCATTATCTTTTTTCATTAGATAATTTTCTCTTGCATATTTTTCAATGGTTTGGGCATTTGTCTTTAATAATTTCAACTCAATCCTTGTATCTGTTAACAATTTTCTTTTTTTTTCCTCCATTGTCTTTAATTCTCCAGAACGATTTATTCTTTCAAACTGAGAAAAAAAATCATTCTTATCAAAAAAAAACATCCAAATGCCAAGTGATACAATAGCTAAAAAGTATTTATTTTTTAACCAAAACAATTTACGAATACCTTTTTTAAGGGCAAATGTAGCTGTATCGGTTTCTGACTTATTTTTATTCATGCTGTATTCCGATTGCTAAAATACTCTTTATTAAAATGAAAATGTATAATTGACTACAAATTTTTAGCCTTTTTTAACCTAATACTGATTATAAATATTTTTTAAAGGCCTTTACCATTGTTAATTTACATTTAGCTGTTAAAAATACAAATTGAACTATTTAGTTATTACAACAATAGAGCCAAAATGAAAATGGTTGTAATTGAAAAAACCCAATCACAACCATTTATAAAATTCTAAATATTCAGTAATGGTAAGCAGAAGTGCTAACCACTTGAAAGACTGTAACCGAAAATTATTTGCCATTGTTGGTAAACTTACCAGCACAGTCAACAACTTTATTTGCCAAATTTAATTTTCCCTTTTGGAAAAATAGCACTATCTCCCAGCATTTCTTCAATACGGATCAACTGATTGTATTTTGCAACACGGTCTGTTCTTGATGCTGAACCAGTTTTAATTTGTCCACAGTTTAATGCAACTGCCAAATCTGCAATGGTAGTATCTTCGGTTTCGCCGCTACGATGACTCATAATGGTATTGAAGCCATTGTTTTGTGCCATACTCACTGCATTGATGGTTTCTGTAAGTGTACCAATCTGGTTTACTTTTACCAAAAGGGCATTGGCAATGCTTTCATTAATTCCTCTCTCAAGGCGGTTTACATTGGTTACAAATAAATCATCACCAACTAACTGGCATTTGCTTCCTATTGCTTCTGTAAGCATTTTCCAACCCTTCCAGTCATCTTCTGCCATTCCATCTTCAATAGAGCAAATAGGATATTGCTTTACCCAGCTAACCCAATATTCAACCAATTGCTCACTTGTCATCTCTTTACCATCACTTTTGTGAAATACATATTTCTTCTTTTTAGCATTCCAAAGTTCACTATTTGCAGCATCCATCGCAATCATAATTTGGCTTCCTGTTTTGTATCCGGCTGCATGAATAGCTGTTAAAACTGTTTCAATAGCTTCTTCATTGCTTTGTATGTTTGGTGCAAAGCCACCTTCATCACCTACGTTGGTGCTAAATCCTTTTTTCTTCAACACTATTTTAAGTGCATGAAAAATATCTACACCCCATTGAAGCCCTTCACTAAAAGTAGAAGCCCCAATTGGCATTACCATAAATTCCTGAAAATCAATTTTATTATCTGCATGAGAACCGCCATTTAAAATGTTCATCATTGGAATAGGGAGAATTTTTGCATTGGTACCACCAATATACCGGTACAAAGGAAGGTTGGCTTCCAAAGCAGCAGCTTTTGCTACGGCTAAACTTACGGCAAGCATAGCATTAGCTCCCAGTTTACTTTTGTTGGCTGTTCCATCCAAGGTAATCATTTGAGCGTCTATACCAGTTTGATCTGCTACATCCCAACCGAGTAATTGCTCGGCGATGGTTGTATTAACATTGTTTACAGCTTTCAATACACTTTTACCACCGTAATAGTTTTTCTTATTATCCCTCAATTCCATTGCTTCATGAATGCCAGTACTAGCGCCACTTGGTACTGCTGCCCTGCCTAGCTTTTCATTTTCTGTAAGGATATCTACTTCTACTGTTGGATTACCACGACTGTCAAGAATTTGACGGGCTGTGATGGATGCGATGTAACTCATAATTAATAATTGTTTTTATTTTTTATATGTGCAAAGAAACAAA
>JBBQTZ010000258.1:0-6392 GCA_038234405.1 Chitinophagales bacterium | reverse complement strand
GAACATTTTAAAGAAGTATTTGAAGCCGCAAATGCCGATGCAGCACTAGCGGCAAGTATCTTTCATTACAAAGAAATTGGAATAAAAGATTTGAAGCAATATTTGGCAACCAATAAAATTTCAGTGAGGTTATAAATTTATGGTGACACTTGTAAAAATACTATTGTAATGACTGAGCCCGATACTATTAACCAACAGTTATTTTCAGCAATAAAAAATATTGTTGAACAGGCTAAAGAAGTTGCTTACCGCAGCAACAATGTTATCCTGGTAAATATGTATTGGGAGATTGGGAAACTCATTGCAGAGGATGAGCAGGGAGGAAATGCTAAAGCAGCTTATGGTAAGGCCGTTTTAAAAAATCTCAGCCAGCAGCTTACACCTGAGTTTGGAAAGGGCTTTGATGACAGTAACCTGAGAAACATCAGACAATTTTATCTTTCTTTTCAAATTCGTGACGCAGTGCGTCACGAATTGAGCTGGACACATTACCGCATTATCAGCCGGGTAGAAAAGGAGAGCCTAAGGTTACAATATATTAAATATTGTATTGAAGGTAATTGGGATACCCGAACACTTCAACGCAACATTAATACGCACTATATTACCCGGATAGTAAACAATCATCCACAACAAATTAGTACTGCCGGCGATATTGTTAAAGACCCTTACCTGGTAGAGTTTATTGCAGCAACTCTATGTACACCTTACAACGAAAGAAAGCTTGAAGATGCCTTGATTGTTCATTTACAATCCTTTTTGATGGAGTTGGGCAAAGGCTTTGCTTTTGTAGCCCGGCAACAGCACATAGTAACAGATACTGCTGATTTTTTCATTGATCTCGTATTTTATAATTACTACCTTAAATATTTTTGTGTTAATAGATTTAAAAACGAATCAGCTTACCCATGTGGCCATAGGGCAAATGGATATGTATGTTCGTATGTACAACGATTTAAAGAAAGGTAAAGATGACAGTCCCACAATCGGAATCATTCTTTGCACAGAAAAAGATGAAACTATGGTGAAGTACAGTGTGATGGCTGAGAATAAAAAGCTGTTTGCCAGCAGGTATCGCTTGTATTTACCAACCGAAGAAGAATTAATGATGCTTATTGATACAAATAAAATACATTGGCAATTGAATCAACAGGAGAATGAATAGCTCCTTTTTATTTAAAAATTAACCTATTTCTTATAATGACAATCGACTTTACAAAATATGCTGATGGGCTTGTACCTGCCATCATACAAGATGCTGCAACTAACAAAGTATTAATGCTGGGTTTTATGAACGAAGCTGCCGTAGAAAAAACAAAGGAGTTGCAGAAAGTAACATTCTTTAGCCGTAGTAAAAACAGGCTGTGGACAAAGGGGGAGGAGAGTGGTAATTTTTTATTGTTACAAGAAATTGCAGCCGATTGTGATAATGATACGTTGCTAATAAAGGTAAATCCGGTTGGCCCTGTTTGCCACACAGGAGCCGATACTTGCTGGGGCGAAAAAAACAACCTCACTAATTTTTTACAGGAGCTGGAAAATATTATTGCAGATAGAAAAAATAACCCTTCTGATAAATCTTACACAAGTTCTTTATTTGCCAAAGGCATTAATAAAATTGCACAAAAGGTAGGGGAGGAAGCAGTAGAAATAGTAATTGAAGCAAAGGATAACAATGATGAATTGTTTTTAAATGAGGGGGCAGATTTATTGTTTCATTATCTGATACTGTTGCAGGCAAAGGGATTTAAATTGCAGGATGTAATTGAAATATTAAAGCAACGGCACTCCAAATAATTACACTTTTATTAATTTACTTTTTTGCAGTTGGTATTCCTCCTGCGTAATGGCACCTTGCTGATACAGGCTGAATAATTTTTGGAGCTCATCTGCAATCATTTGATCGGTTGGTTTGGCTGCCCCGGTAGATTTTGCAATGGCTTCTGCCAGTAGTGTGGCCTGTTTGTTTAATTGTGTTTTCTTGTATTCTTCCTGTGCATGGGTAATGGTATCTTTCAATAGTTTGGGGCGCTGTATTAACTCATACGTAGTTTCACCTAACTCCGCCGCCGTTTGAATATCTACATTTCCAAAGCCAAATATCCTGCCCCAAATGTTTTGGTCGTATTCAACATTGTTTATTTTATCGAGTGGACTTTCCTTTGAGTATCGGTTAAAAAATCCGCTTTCATCCACCACCCTCAAATTGGTAACACACCATAAATTATTTTTCCAGTTAAAATATTCTATCATTGGATATAAAGCAGCTAGCAGTGCTATTATAAAGCCGGTAGTGCTGGCAAATACAATCAGTAATACTGCGGCTAGTATCCAAATAAAAAATGGCAATGCCAGCCTTATCCAATGCTGCCGGATAATGAGTATTATCATTTCTTCATTTTTTAATTTTGTTCGCATACTCAGGTTGCTGTTGAAAGGGTTAAAAGTATTAATTATTTGTGTGCTTGTTTTTCATTTGCCTTTTCGCCACGTTAGCACAACTGGTTTTACAAAATGTTTAAGTCCATAATTTTTAGTTGGAAGTAGACCTGAATTTTCAACTTCAAAATTTAGGTTAAAGCGTTTTTTACTATGATACAAACCTTTATCTCCAGCAAAGCGTAAAGGATCTATCTTAAATAATTATATTGCTTCTATGGCTTGCATAGCTTTTACAATACTTTCATACAGCACTTCATCGCTACTATCCTGTGGCACAAATTTTTCGCCAATTACCTTTTCATACAACTCTATATAACGCCTACTAATAGTATCAATCCATTCTTCGCTCATGTGTGGCATTACTTGTCCTTCTTTACCCATAAAATTATTTTCAATTAGCCACTCTCTAACAAACTCTTTGCTCAATTGCTTTTGTCTTTCACCCTTTGCCTGCCGCTCTTCATAGCCATCTGCATAAAAATATCTTGACGAGTCGGGAGTATGTATCTCATCCATCAGGTAAATTTCATTGCCAATTTTACCAAATTCGTATTTGGTATCTACCAAAATTAATCCCTGTTTTGCAGCCATCGCTTTCCCTTTTTCAAAAAGTAAATAGGTGTATTTTTCAATTACTTCGTAATCCACAGCAGAAACAATATTTTTATCAATGATGTCTTCTTTGCTAATATCTTCATCGTGCCCAACAGCAGCTTTTGTACTTGGTGTAATAATAGGGTGGTGGAAAAAATCATTTTCCTTCATCCCATCCGGCATAATTACGCCACAAAGCAAACGATCTCCATTTTGATAAGTACGCCAGGCATGTCCTGTAAGGTTACCTCTTATCACCATTTCAACCTTAAAAGGCTCACATTTTTTACCCAATGCGCTGTTGGCAGTGGGCGTTGCTACAAGCCAATTATTACAAATACTTTTGGTAGCATCAAGCATATAAGCAGCAATAAGGTTCAATACTTGTCCTTTGTATGGGATAGGTTTTGGAAGTATTACATCAAAAGCAGATATACGGTTACTGGCAACCATTACCAGCCATTTTTCGCCAATAGTATATACATCTCTTACCTTTCCACTATAAAAATTTGTTTGTTGAGGAAAATTTAATCTTGTCATGCTGCTAAATTACTTGCTAACAGGCTATCTACCCAATATCCGTAGAGCAAATATTTCCTTATTAATAAAACAAATTTTCTTTAAGCAATTAACATTTATTACATTGCTCTCTTTTTACCTAAACACTGCTATATGAAAGGACCTAAAATTTATCTATTTGCACTATTAATGGCAACTATGTTGTCTGTTGCTGTAAAAGCTCAGTCAATTACAATTGCTGGAAAAGTTCAAAACGTTGCTACTAAAGAAAAGGTAGCTGCCGCCAGTATTACAGTAAAAGGATCTGGACTTGGTACATTTACAGACGACAGGGGCAACTTTAAAATTGCTGTCCCCAATTTGCCTGTTACAATTTTAATTTCATCAGTTGGGTACCAACTGCAGGAAATGGTTGTAAAAAGTGCCAACGATCCATTGGTAATATCTTTTGTGCCAAGTAATTCGCTTGGGCAGGAGGTGGTGATATCTGCAACTAAAACAGCACAAAAAATCTTAGAGTCGCCGGTTTCTATCGAAAGGATAAGTGCGGCTACTATCCGTAATTCACCTGCTGTAAATTATTACGACATCATCGGCAATTTAAAGGGCGTAGATATTGTATCTTCTTCCCTAACCTTTAAAACACCTACTACCCGTGGCTTTAGTGGTAGTGGTAATCTTAGGGTTAATCAAATTGTAGATGGTATGGATAACCAGGCACCAGGGTTAAATTTTTCCGTTGGTAGTTTTATTGGCCTGTCAGAATTAGATGTGGATAATATTGAATTGTTACCCGGTGCCTCCTCTGCCTTATACGGTTCGGGTGGTATGAATGGAACTATTTTAATCAATAGTAAAAACCCATTTAAATACCAGGGTGTTTCTGCACAGGTAAAGCAAGGTGTAATGAACACCGGCCATCGGTTTAGAGATGCATCCGGATTTACCAACGCTGCCATTCGCATTGCAAAAAAGGTAAATGAAAAATTTGCATTTAAAGTAGGTGCAGAAATTACTTATGCCAAAGATTGGTTAGGGTACGATAAAAGAAATTATGCCAGAGTAGGTACCAACGGTTTTTTAAAGGGCGGCGATAGAGCTACAGACCCTAATTATGATGGTGTTAATGTTTATGGTGATGAAACCACAGCAGACATCAGGGCAAATGTGCTTAATCCAATAGGTGCTAGTGCTGCTCCGTTTTTAAAAAACTTTATTGATACGCTCAACAACGGTCGTGCTATCAATGTAAGCCGTACAGGTTACGATGAAGCAAAAGTAGTAAATGAAAATACCTACAATATAAAATTATCCGGAGCATTGCATTATAAAATTACTCCTGGTATTGAAGCTGTTTTATCTGGCTATTGGGGTAAAGGAAATACGGTGTACACAGGTAGTGACAGGTACAGCTTAAGA
Source organism: Chitinophagales bacterium (assembly GCA_038234405.1). Taxonomy (GTDB): domain Bacteria; phylum Bacteroidota; class Bacteroidia; order Chitinophagales; family Chitinophagaceae; genus Ferruginibacter. The sequence continues at coordinate 1,418 of JBBQTZ010000258.1, read as the reverse complement.
AATTTATACATGGGGCAGTATAAATTAGAGTTGAATAGCAAAAACTGGATGATTAGAGGTTATACTACACAGGAAAATGCAGGTGATAGCTACAACGCAACAGTTACTACCCGCTTGCTAAATGAAGCATGGAGGCCTAGTGGCGGATCTACAGGATGGTTTTCTTCTTATGCACAAACATATCTTGGTGGAAGGCTCAATGGATTAACTGATAATAATTCTCATGCCCTTGCAAGGTCAACAGCAGATGCTGCAAGGCCAGATGCAAATTCACCTCAGTTTAAGAAAATATTTGATTCGCTCCGTGCTATCCCTATTAGTAAAGGTGGCGGATTGTTTATTGACAGAACCAATTTGTACCAGTTAGATGCTCAATACAATTTAAGTGACTATACCGGCAAATTTGCCGATATATTGATAGGTGGAAATTTTAAAAGATTCCTGCTTAACAGCGAAGGAACGTTGTTTGCAGATAGAACAGGTAAAATTGGCATCAACGAATATGGTGCTTATATACAAGCCACTAAAAGACTATTTGCCGATGTAGTAAAACTAACAGTAAGTGGCAGGTATGATAAAAATCAAAACTTTACTGGCCGTTTTACTCCAAGGTTTACTGCTTTATTTAAAGTAGCTGAAAATAATAATATAAGGGTAAGTTTTCAAACAGCTTATCGCTTTCCAAGCACACAGCAACAATGGATAGATTTGGATGTAGGCGGAAACACAAGGTTAATTGGAGGAAATCAGTTCTTTCAGTCAGATAAAGGTTTAAATACCAAACCAACTTTCTTTTTAGAAGAAAATGCAGCCAATATAAGGCCTTATGTTGCAGAGGAGTTTAAGCCAGAAACAGTAAATTCTTATGAAATTGGATATAAGGGATTGTTACTGCAAGATAAGTTGCTGATAGATGCGTATGGTTATTATGGACAATATCAGAATTTTATTACCCGCAGGCTGGTAATACAGCCTACTAGCGGTAATGTTAGTGATGTAATTACAGCAGTTAATAATGGCACATCACCCGCAACGGTTGGTAACATTTTATCAATACCTGTAAACACTACTTCAAAAGTAAAAACACTTGGCTTTGGTGTAAGTGTAGATTATCGTTTGCCGAGGGGTTACACCATTGGAGCTAATTTATCTTCTGATGAATTAAGAGACGTTCCGGTAGGCTTTAAAACCTATTTCAGTACACCTAAGTATAGAACGAATATAAACTTTGGAAATAATGCATTTTTGTATAAAAAGCGTTTTGGATTTAATGTAGCTTATCGCTGGCAGGATTCGTTTTTCTACGAAAGTGACTTTACCAATGGAATTATAGATGCCATTCATACAGTAGACGCACAAATAAGTTACAAATTAACTGCCAGTAAATCAATCATTAAAATTGGTGCCACCAATTTAAC
>JBBQTZ010000257.1:0-6442 GCA_038234405.1 Chitinophagales bacterium | reverse complement strand
TTATCCATGGCTTTTTTACATCTAAAATAGTAGATAAAACTTTCTCGAATTCCATAACATTTCTGCCAAAAATAAAAATTACTTTTTAATATTACCCACTAACTTTACCGAAGAGCCGTTTTCTATAAACACGATGCACCTAACGGAGCCATAATTCCATTAATTGGTTATCTACAAACACGTGACACCTAACGGAGCCGCAATTCCGTAAATTGGTTTTCTATAAACACGTGACACCTAACGGAGCCGCAATTACGTAAATGGGTTTTCTACAAACACGAGGCACCTAACGGAGTTGCAATTCCGTAAATCGGTTTCTATAAACACGTGGCACCTAACGGAGCCGGAATTCCGTGGATGCTTTTTTCTATAAACACGGGGCACCTAGCGGAGCCATAATTTCATAAATTATTTTTAAATAAACATGTGGCACCTAACGGAGCAGCATTATTAGAATTGCTCTATTATAACTAAATTTGACCATATTAAATCAGGTATTGCTTTTTTTAAAGCGGTAACTGAAAAAATCTACTTGCAACTTTATAATACCAATTAACCCATTAATTTTAACTGGTCCAAATTATTAAACATTATTAATTTAAAAACCTCATGCTCCTAAATCTATCCAATCACCCAAGTAATATTTGGTCTGAAAATCAAATTCAAATAGCAAACAGTTTATACCACGTTGTTACCGACCTGCCTTTCCCACAAATTAATCCCGAAAGTAATTCCGATGAACTTGAACAACTTGTAGAGGAATATGAAATAAAAATCAGGCAAACAAATCCTACCACCGTTCACATCATGGGCGAACTTACTTTTACTTACAGGCTTGTAAATAAATTAAAAGCCATCGGTATCAACTGTATTGCAAGTACTACAGAAAGAAAGGTAACTATTGAAGATAATCTCAAAACATCCCAATTTCAATTTGTTCAATTCAGGCCCTATTAATCAAATTTTATTTGAAAAAAGTATTTTATGGTAGCCAAACTAAATAAAAAGCAACTGGAAGTTTTTGATCTCTTAAAGGCATTTGCAAAAAACAGTACCCACAATACTTTTATCCTAAATGGCTATGCCGGCACTGGCAAAACATTTTTGATTCAGCAATTTGCCAGCTATTTAAAAGAACAAAAAATAAAATTTGCTTTGTTAGCTACCACTGGCAGAGCCGCTGCTGTTTTAAGGGGTAAAACTGCTTTGGAAACCAATACGGTGCATGGAGTACTATATCGTTTTTCTACAGTAGATGGTGATGACGAAAATATTCCTGATGATGCTCCTTCAGAAGCGTATGGGCAGATGAAATTGGTTTTTGAACCCAGGCTGCAAGCAGAAAAAGATAAAATTTACATTGTAGATGAGGCATCTATGCTTGGCAGCGAGCCGGGCCCAGAAACATCCTTTGCAAGTTTTGGATCGGGGCTTTTATTGCCCGATCTTTTAGATGCTATAAAAGATAATAAAATTATTTTTGTAGGTGATCCATGTCAATTACCACCCATTTGTCAAACACTTAGCCCGGCATTGAATAAAGTATGGCTCCAAAATGCTTCCCGAATGGTAACAACCGGTACACTTGATCAGATTATGCGCACAGAAGAAGGAAATGATATATTGATTATTGCTACAGATGTAAGGAATGCAGTTGGTAAGCCTCCAATAGCCAATTGGACAAAGTTGCCTGCAAGAAACAGGAATAACTGTACACTTTATACCGATGCCAACACGCTTTTTTTAGAATACTTCACCCGGTTTTTGCAACATGGCCCAGCAGATTGTATAGCCATTGCAAGAAGTCATAACATATGCAATAAAATTAATAAAAGTATCCGCACAAGGTTATACCCATCCAGTAACCAGTTGATAAATGTGGGTGAAATTTTAATGGTTTCTCAAAATAATTATTTGGTACCACTCTCCAACGGCGATTTTGTAAAAGTGTTGTCAATTGCTGAAATACAAGTAAAAGAGCAGTTGCGTTTTACCGATGTAAGAGTGTTGCACCTGGAAACTGGCAAGGAATACCAGGTAAAACTAGCCTTAGACCCTTTCTTAAATTATGCAGGTAATTTAAATACTGATCAACAACGTAACCTGATGATAGAATTTTCGAGGCGGATGCGGAAGAAAAATATTGGCCCTAAATCAGATGCTTATAAAGAGATAATGCGAAAAGATGCGTTCCTGAATTCTTTGCGAGCCACCTACGGCTATGCAGTAACCTGCCACAAGGCACAGGGTGGGGAGTGGAATAATGTATTCTTGTTTCTTGATAAAGGAATGTATGGCCCAATGAAGAATGATGAACTATTGCGTTGGTGGTACACTGCCATTACCAGAACCCGAAAGCAATTGCATTTGCATGATGATTGGTGGCTTAAATAATAGTAATAACTTGTACAGCAAACTTTAGTTGTAATGCTGCTACCGTTGTTAGTAATAATAAAATTGATTTGTTAGGGCTGTACATACGGTATAAAAAATCATCTATTATGTCAAAAGAACTCCTGGCCCAGGCCTTCGCTTTTCGCCAACAAAAAGACTATAATAAGGCATTGGATATTTATCAGCCGCTTTGGCAACAAGCGCCGCTTCTGTTTGATGATTGGGCCGGCTGGAGTTATGCCTACTCTTTAAAAGAAACCAGGCAATACCTTGTGGCACTCGATGTGTGCCGGCAATTGTTTGCCAGGTATCCCACTGCAGCAATGGTAAGGCAGTTGTATGCCAATTGTATTTATTATACACAGTTTACCGGTAGTCAATTGCCGGTAATAGCGGTATTAAAAAAAGCCGCACAGGCCATGTATGATTTATCGCCCCCACAGCAAGATTATTCACTTACTCCACAGGCTATCTTTAAACTTACCAGGCAACTGATGGCAGTAGTGCCCATCCATTGGCAGGATATAGAAAACTGGCTTCAAAAGCTAGATCCGGATTTGCTTAACGATACATCTTTTGCCATGAAAATGCCCGATGGTAAGCAAAGAGAATTTGCATCGCCCCTGGAAGAATGGTACAGTGCCATGATAAAAGTAAAGGCAGGCCTAAACCAGCCCCAAGCCTTGCTAACGCTACTGGAAGCTGCCCGAAAAAGAAACCTCAAATGGCATTACAACAATGATGTGTGGTTTGCCAGAAAAGAGGCCTATGCACTGCTGCAATTGGGAAACAAGCCAGCGGCAGCGCAAATAATGCGTAACATTGTAAAACAAAAAAGAGACTGGTTTTTACTGAGCGATTTGGCCGAAATGGTAGCCGATAAAGCAGAGGCATTAAAATTAATGGCAGCCGCTGCATTAGCATTTGGTAAGCTTGAGCTAAAGGTGAAACTTTTTTACAACCTTTATCAAAGTATTAAAGACGATACGCTGCAAGATGCCGCAACCAAAAATCACTTACTACTAATAGCCAGAATACGGATGGAAAATGGGTGGTCTGTTCCACCTGCATTGGAAGCAGCTTTGGCACAAAATGAAGTAGACCTTACTGCCGTAAACAGTGCCCAGGCCGCTTACAGCCTGCTAAAACCATTTTGGCAAAAAATTACAAATGAGGGGCAGGTAATCCATAAAGGTATTATAGAAAGATTGCTGGAAGGCAACCAAAGCGGTTTTATAAAAGCCACCGACGGCAATAAGTATTACTTTGTAATGAAGCAGGTAACTAGCAGCAAACATAAAGCAGTACAGGGGGCATTTGTAAGCTTTGAGCTAGAAGATGGCTTTAATAAAAAAAAGCAACAAGCAACTAAAAATGCAGTAAGATTAATCGTTCAATAATTAATTATGAATATCGTCATCAACTCCTACGGAGCTACTTTGCAAAAAGAAAATAACCTGTTTGTAATTACTAGTCCGGATGGTAAACAAACATTTCCGCCGGATATTGTAAAAACCATCTCTATCAGTAAGGCTGCCCGTATTACAAGCGATGCTATTTTATTAGCTATCAGGCACCAGGTAGATATATTATTTGTAAACGATCAGGGCATGCCCGAAGGCAGGGTATGGAGTGTGCAATATGGCTCTATCAGCAATATCCGAAAAGCACAGCTCAACTTTTTGTACTCCACCAAAGCAATTAAGTGGGTAAAGGAGTTGATAACTCAAAAAATAGAAAGCCAAATTGCTTTATTGCTAGCCTTGCAGCCCGGGCAAGATCAATTGAAAACGTACAATATTTTTAAAGCTGCCATTAACAGTATGGAAGATTACAAGCGAAAAATAGAACAGGCGCAGGCAGATTACATTAGTGATGTAGCGCCATCTATCAGAGGGTGGGAGGGAGCAGCTGGCAAAAAATATTTTAGCTGCATTGCCTTATTAATGCCTGTTACATTTGCATTTGAAAACAGGGATCGGCAGCCGGCAAAGGATTATTTTAATACCATGCTTAATTACTCGTACGGCATATTATATGGTAAGGTAGAAGGTGCTTTGATAAAAGCCGGTATAGACCCGTATGTAGGTATTTTTCACCGGGATGAATATAACCGGCCAGCACTTGTGTTTGATGTAATAGAAAATTACAGGGCGTGGATGGATTATGTGGTAATAAGCTTATGCATGGCAGAAGCCATACCTACAGAGGCTTTTGAAACCAATGAAACCACCGGCGGCATATTACTGGGGCCGCTGGCAAAAAGAATTTTGATACAATCAGTAAATGATTACCTCGATGAAATTATTCAATTAGCGGGAAAACCAATGAGCCGCCTCAGCCATTTAGAGGCAGGTGCATTTAAATTAGCTAAAACCTTTTTAAAAGAAGACATAGATGCTACAGATAGGTAAAAATATAACACAAAGTAACGATCCACTTTCGGCAGTAAGCGTAGATCGTATATACACAGCATTGCAAAATGCGCAGGGCGAAGTGGCTACATTGCAACACCGATTGCAGCTTATACGTGCCATAGATAACAATCAATACAGAAAAATGAAAACGGCATTGCCTTACATTGTTTGTGCCCATTTTAACCCCAATATAAGGCGTAAAGAAAACTTTGTTTACACCGAAAGGTTTTTAGTTGATATAGATCATTTAAGTGAGTATGATATTGATATAGAAACCTTAAAGCATAAACTTATGCAAGATGAAAGGGTAGAATTGCTGTTTACCTCGCCGGGTGGCGATGGGCTTAAAGTGCTTTTTAAACTAGCTGAAAAAATTAAAGACAGTGGCTATTACAGTATGTTTTACAAAGCTTTTTCTATTAGGTTTGCAGCAGCATACCAATTAGGTGGAGCGGTAGATTTAAAAACAAGTGATGTATCCCGTTGTTGCTTTGTAAGCTACGATGCTACTGCATTTTACAACACCGCTGCCGAACCGGTTATAGCATCTACTTATTTAGCGGAAGATAGTTTTGCTCAACTAGATTGGCTTACAGCCGATGTGAAGGAAACAGAAAAGGTAAACAAAGAGGCGAGGGAGCAAATGCCCGAAATTTTACAGCAAGGAAGCCATGAACTAAGTGATGATGTACTCAATAGCATAAAGAGAAAAGTAGGACAAAAGATAAAAGCTCCCGGAAAAAAGTATTATGAGCAACCCAATGAATTGGAGCAATTGATACCACGTATTGAAGAGCAATTGACACAAATAGATGTGTTGCTTCAAAAAAATGCCCCTATTGCTTATGGAAGGCAAATAACGGTAAAGGCAGGTACTTATTGGGCAGAAGTAAATGTGTTTTATGGTAAAAAGGGCGTACGTATTGTAGGAACTACCAAAACTGGCAGTAATAAAATATTGTGCCAACTAGTGGTGCAATTATTGAAAAGTAATTTTGAATACACCTGATATGGCAAAACCACCCAAAAAAGAATATGATTTGGTAGCAAAAATTGCTTTGTTCAGGAAAAGCGGCCTTACAGAAAATGTGCAGCATGTACAGCGGGCAGCATTAAACAATGAGGAAGCACTACTACCCCTTCCGGAAAGAATACAATTGATATTGGGAATAATACAACGCAATCCTTTAAAAGCCACTAGCATGAATTACCTGATTTTGTACGATATTGAGCATAACAAAGTAAGAACCATGGTAGCCAAATATTTACTTGAAAAAGGATGTATTAGAATACAGAAATCGGTATTTTTAGCACATACCAATAATAAAAAATTTGAAGAAATACACCGCACACTCATAGAAATAAATGATATTTACGAAAATAAAGACAGTATTATACTTATACCAATTAATGTAAGCGATGCCAGAAGTATGAAGTTGATAGGTAAAAATGTAAATATTGAGCAAATTGTAGATCCACCCAATACGGTATTTATTTAATAATCAAATTTTAATGCAAACAATTTTTAACGAAATATATTTAAATAAAGTAAATAACCAATTGCTTTACAATAGTTTACAAAATGATGAAGCCGAGTGGCACATCCATTACAATAAGGATTAAGACTAACT
>JBBQTZ010000256.1:0-6465 GCA_038234405.1 Chitinophagales bacterium | reverse complement strand
AAAAAAATCTTATCAAGGACACAGTAAAGGCTATCGGATTTAGATGCAGTTAATGGCAGTTATCTCCAAGAGTTATCTCCAGGAGTTATCTCCAGGAGTTATCTCCAAGAGTTATCTCCAGGAGTTATCTCCAAGAGTTATCTCCAAGAGTTATCTCCAAAAGTTATCTCCAAAAGTTATCTCCAGGAGTTATCTCCAAGAGTTATCTCCAGGAAACATTGTTGAGAAATTTATCAAAAGTTCGCAGTAAAAAATATATTTATTTAACGCATGATTACATATTTAAAAAATCCTTTTTTTACAAAAGCAGATCAATTTAATATAAGGAATTATACTTATTATATTTTAAAAGCCTATGCTTTATCCTTCATATTTATTGCACTATCAGGTTTTATACTATTAACAATTGATCCAATTATTACTAATATATTCAATGTTCCCTCCATTTTTCAATCATTCAAAAAATCTAATGATTCACTTTCAAGTTTATATGGTAAGTACTCTTTTATAGTTGTTGCAATAGTTGGTCCGTTTATTGAAGAATCTATATTTAGATTGCCGCTTAATCTGAAAAAATGGTCAATTGGTATTTCTTTATCTATATTGGTATATCGCTTTTCTGGAAAAGGTTTTTTTAGTGTATCATTTACCGAACCTTACACTTATTTTAGAATTTGTTTAGCAATGATAGTATTCTTGTTAGTAAAATTTTTACTAAAAGAAAGTTTCCTGAATCTAATTCAGGATAAATATTTCAAAGTATATTTTTATGCGATTGCGGTTGTATTTAGCCTTATTCATATATCTAATGCTTCAGACATACACTTAAAAATTTTACCTGTATATGTATTGTATGTTTTACCGCAATTTGTAATGGGACTTTCGTTAGGTACCGTAAGAATGGAAAAAGGATTTTTAGCGGCTTTTGTACTACATTTTTTATTTAACTCAACCTATTTTTTATTTTCTAAATAATTATTTCACATGAATTTAAAACTTAATAAACGCTTTATACTATCACTAATCACACTAATATTATTTGTTCTTTTGTTATTAAACTGGGGGGATTTTTATGAAGGATTTATAGATGGTTGGAATAGTGTTAAATAGTAAAATATTTGTTTGCCTACATTTGGTTCTAACACCAGAAATTATTTTTAATTTTTTAAAATATGTCCTCAAAAATCGTCTATGGGGCAGTATGTAATGAAGTCGTTTTATAGGCGGTTGTGGCAGTTTTATCTTTTTAATAAAAAATCCTTTTAAACCAGTCTGTTAATAATTATAGACTTGGCTTTTTAAAATACTATGACTAAAAATATAAAATTTATTTTAAACCAAGTTATTTCATTAAGCCTGTTGCCTTATGTTGTTATTTTTACGGCCTTGTCTTTTTTTGTTTCATTTTTATTAAATGTTGTTTTATACCTTATTGGTATCCAAACTGAACATATTTCAACGCCATCGCTAAAATATTCAGGAATTTTTAAAATCATATTAATGGGTGTACTTTTAGCCCCAATTATAGAGACATTTATTTTTCAAAAATTATTTTTTGATTTTTTACGTCATAAAATTAAAGTACGTTTTATTATTTTAATTTCTGCTTTATGTTTTGGCTTTTCGCATTTTTATGATTTGGTTTATGTAATAAATACCTTTTTTATTGGTATTATTCTCTCAATAGCTTATGCACTTTGGAAAAAGAAAAATATTACCCCTTTTTGGATTGTTGTTATTATCCATTTACTTCATAATTTAATTATCTTATTGTTTCAAATGGATATCTAAAAAACAAAAAGAATAATTGAAATCATTTTTATTTTATTATCAAATAATTATAATTCAACACACAATATTTAGTGGCAGAAGTTTTTGATTTTATTGTATTGCGTATTTAATAAAAAAATTGCCCCATCTCACTCATTGTAGAAATTTATTCTGTGTTTTGTCCTAAATCAAACACCAGTTTTATTCCCAAATAAATATCGAATAAAGGTTGATGTTCTACTTTTGATTCAATAGCTCTTTTTGGATAGCATATAATGAAGTTGTAATCATTTCGATTCCCTAATACGGCGGGTAGGCTAAGGTCACACTCGCCTGCAAAAGCGGAAGAGTGTTGCTCACAAACAAAAGAGCCACTGAAATAATCCAGCGGCTCTTTCATATAAAATCATGTTATTAATTACTGCTTATTAATTTTTAGTACTTCTTTGTTTTTCAATTGTAGTAGATAATTGCCTGATGGTAAATTATCCATATTGATGGTTTCAAAGTAATTGCTGATTAAAATAGTGCTGATGGTTCTGCCAGTTGCGTCCATTAAAATTGCTTTGCTGTTAAGCAGTTTGCTATCGCCAATCCGTAGAGTGGTATTGTTTTTTACAGGATTAGGATAAACCGATGATACCATTGCTGCTTTGCTGCCCAACACTATTATATTGCTTAAGCTTATTTTTCCATCATTGTTTATCAGCTTTAGCCGGTAAAAGCTGTTGCCAGTTTGCAGCACCATATCCGTAAATTGGTAGGTTTCATTTCTGTTGGGCTGCATACTTGTTATAGTGTAGAAATCAGTGCCGTTGCTGCTTTTTTCCAGTACAGTTAACCTTAAAGAAGTTGGGTTGCCAAGTTTCCACTTTAAGTGGTTAACACTGTTGCTACGGTTGCCGCTAAAACTGATTAATTGTAACGGCAATGGAGTGGTAATGCTGCCCAATGTAAAAGCTCCCAGGAGTATGAGTTCATTGCTGGTAACAACTCCGTTGCTTAAGGAGCCGGTTGCAGTAGTACCTTGATTAACCCAATCTGTTAATCGCCTATTCGCCACTTTACGCTGGTTCAAAGGATTGTCAAATGCATCTTTGTATCCATCCCAAAAAATGCTAACAGTACCAATGCCAGAGCCGCTGTTCCAGGGAGCAATACCCCAACTTTCCTTGCTATTATAACTTATTAATGCCGATGGCTCTGTGCCGCCATTGGTAAAAGCCGCTGCACCTGCATCACCTGGAAAGTATCGCACCAATATACCATTGCTGTTGGTGGTAGTGTTAATTGCAATTTGCTGGTATTTGATTCCGTCACCAATGGGGTAAGCAAAATTGCCTAGCCCTTGCCGCACTACAAATCCACTAACATGGCTGGCATCAGTTGGTACATCGGCATTACTAGTGCTGCCATTGCTGGTAAATAAAACCGGATTGGTAATATCAGCAGCCGCCACGATGCCGTTTACAAATGAAAACACGCCATCTACTTTTAAGGTATCTAACACATTAATGCCAGTTGCATTGTTGACTACAATATTTTTTGCAAACAATGCGGTAGAACCATTTACGGTTTGTGCTGTATTGCCATCAAAAAAAATGGTACCATTAAAGGGTGCAGCCATATATTGGTTATTGGTAAAATTGCCCAATACTTTTACCATGCCTTCATTAATATAATTGCTGCCGGCATTATTAACCATATTGCCATTTACCTGCAGGGTAGCATTGCCATTTATCTGCAGTACGCTGCCATTGTTGAAAATGGCTTCCTGCCCCATGCTGTGCAGACCCATGCAGCAACAATATATGGTGATAATTTTTTTCATGAATATGATTATTTATTATGATAAAAAGAATTAGAATGTTGCAATTACCCACCAGTTAGCGCCATCGCTTTGCAGTATGAATGATTTTCTACTGGTAGTGGCTGCGGTAGCTACATAGTTGCCTGTTGTAACATTTTCAACTGTTCTCCGTGGGGTGATGATGCCATCAGCGTTGCCCCCGGCATCGATACCTGTACAAGTAATATTAATAGCATGGTTGGCAGCATTTATTTTTTTGATGGCTATTTTTCTGCCTTTACATAACGCTGGGTTTGGCAACGTGTAGGTAATGGCACTAGTTGTTGCATTATTATCTAAAACCGTAGCTGTTTCGTTGGCAAAAGTAAAGGTGGTACCAGTGGTGGTAATAATACTATCTGCAATAGCGCCTGCTACGGTAAGGGTACTTGTTGTTACAGGGGCACTTCCACTGTTGGTATTATTGCCAATAAAGGTGGTGCCATTTTTATATACGATTAAACCATCTACATTAGTAGTATTGCCAATACCAACCCCAAACGCCCTGTCTGTAGAAATGAAACTACTGACAGATCCAGGGGTATAATCAGTATTTTGGCTTCCTACCGCAATTTCAGAAACACTTTTTGCTTTAATACGGGTTCCTATTGCGATAGAATTTCCGCCAGATGCGGTTGTAATAAGACCAATAGCTATTGAGTTACTACCAGATGCAATTGTACTTTTTCCAAAAGCTGTTGATGTAATACCCGATGCGGTTGTGGTTTCACCGAAAGCTGTAGAATAATTGCCAGATGCTATTGCTTCTGAACCCATTGCGGTTGAGTATGCGCCAGATGCAGTTGTAACATGCCCAATAGCAGTAGAATAATTGCTAGATGCTACTGTTCTAGATCCTATAGCTGTAGAAAAGGCACCAGATGCTGTCGTTCTATCTCCCATAGCAGTAGAAATAACACCCGATGCGGTTGTCCGTTCCCCCAGGGCAGTAGAAACAATACCAGATGCTTTCGCACTTCTTCCCATAGCTGTTGAAACAAGACCAGATGCATTTGTAGTTTGGCCAAGAGCGGTTGAAAAAGAACCCATTGCGGTATCAGAAAACCCTAAAGCGGTTGAATTATTGCCAGATGCAATGGTGCCGAAACCCATTGCGGTTGAATAAGGGCCAGATGCAGTTGTATTTGCACCTATAGCGATTGAATATTCGCCAGATGCGATGTCATTATACCCCATAGCGGCTGAAGAATATCCCGATGCTGTTGTAGATCTCCCCATGGCGGTTGAATACTCACCAGATGCCAATGTAGAATTACCCATAGCAGTTGAATTACTACCTGATGCGGTTGTACCTGATCCCATGGCAGTTGAGTTACTACCCAATGCGATTGTAGCTCTCCCTAAAGCCGTAGAGATATTACCCTTGGCTTTTGTATTGTAGCCGCTAGCAAAACTATGCCCCCCTACACTGTCCAAATCCCAATTTTTATTATCGATGGCACCTGCCCTAAAAGCATTTTTTGTCGGTACAAACTCATTTTAGATTCTGTGCCACTGCCCTTATAGTTTACGCTATCCGCATTTACTAAAAAGTTTTTGCCATAGTTGGATGCATCGTTGTACACAATATTATTATTATTTGCAACGCTTACTTTAAAAAAAGGATTGCCAGATGATGCCACTTTCACATAAGCAGTTCCATCATAAAACCAAAAACCCTGGTTGGATATTTCATCAATATAAATCATTAAACCTTTGTGATCTGCTGGTTTTAATTTGGGTAAACTATTGCTGTTAGCCAATGCAAGGGTTGCGTACTTTGGTATCAGTAAACCACTACTATCGTTTTCAATATGCAGTTTTGCCTTGGGGTTGGTAGTACCTACGCCTACAAAGCCATTGGGTGTTTGCGCCTGCAAAGTAGTGGTGGTTGCAAAAATTAAAAGCAGTGCTGCTGCTGATTTTTGGATACGTTGGATGGTTATTTTTTTCATTTTAATACTTGTTAATTGCTGAAATTATTTTAGAAATACATAATTTTTATTTGTTAATAAATTATAATAGGCGAACGCAATAGTTGTAGTTTTTATTGTACTTGCTTTTCTGCCTTAATTTCAACTTTTGGTAACAAAAGTGTAAATTTATTTTCTACTATTTACCCAGAACTATGTTCTAAGTATACTGTGTTTCATTATTTAAGGCAACCTGAGGGCAAACAAACCTTGTATATTTGCAAAAAAATTACATTAAGTGGATTTAAGTCAAATAGCTATCAAAGAAATATTAACGGTGTCTTTTACCCTTTTTGCGGTGATTGATATGGTAGGTAATATTCCGGTATTGGCTTCACTTCGTTTAAAAATGGGTGGAGAAATTCGCTCTACCCAGGCAACTTTAGCGTCGGGGGCGTTAATGATTTTATTTTTATTCATTGGGAAGCAATTTCTTGGCCTTTTAGGGTTAGATGTGCAGTCTTTTGCTGTAGCCGGAAGCATTGTAATATTCATTATTGGATTAGAAATGGTATTAGGCCACGATATATTTAAGGCCGATGGTAATGCAAAAAGTGGCAGTGTAGTACCTATTGCATTTCCATTAATTGCCGGATCGGGTACGTTAACTACCATTATGAGTTTAAAGGCAAATTATTACGATCCCAACATTTTTATAGGTATTTTAATTAATTGCGTAGTTATTTACATAGTACTAAAATCTTTGAAATGGATTGAAAAGTTTTTAGGTCCCAATGGCATGATGATAATCAGAAAGTTTTTCGGTGTAATATTGCTCGCCATAGCGGTAAAAATATTTGGAAGTAATATTGGCCAGTTTGGAAAATAAATTTAACAGGATGTAGCGATTTTTTTGGCCTCGTAGTACAATGG
>JBBQTZ010000255.1:0-6515 GCA_038234405.1 Chitinophagales bacterium | reverse complement strand
TTTAAAGACATGCTCCACCGTAGGTTAGCAATTGGAGCCTGAATTTCTACATAGTAAACACTTCTTCCTGTTGGCTCAAAAATTCATTTTCAATAGTTTCTTCCCCAGGTTCTCTGTATTCAAATTGTTTTAACTGGCTATGAAATCCTTCACTGTTTTTGATAATGGCAACCCTTGCGCTTCTTACAAATTCTATGAGGCCATAAGGCTCCAGTACCTTCATAAAATTATCTGTTTCTTCCCGTTGCCCACTTACTTCAAATACAGTATAATCCTTTCTAATTACCACGGCTTTTGCCCCATATTGGCTTAATAATCTTTCTACTTTTACCTGCTCTGCAATTATTTCTGTAGGCACTTTATAGAGTGCAAGTTCCTGCCAGATTATTTCATCATTGGTATTGTAGTAGGCCTTCAAAACTTCCACCTGCTTTTCAATTTGCCTGCAAAGCTTGCGCACAACATCCTCCGTTTCGCTAATAACAATTGTGAAGCGATGAACGCTGTCTACTTCACTTGGAGATGTGTTTAAACTTTCTACATTAATTTTTCTTCTTGAAAAAATAATAGCAATACGATTTAGTAAACCTATCTGGTTTTCTGTATAAACTGTTATGGTGTATTCCTGCTTTTGCATATAAATTCTTTTATCAATAAATCTTTTTATAATGTTCAACTACCGGGAATGGATCATAAAAATGGTGCAATAATTTTTTCCAATATTTATACTCATTACTATTTCTAAAACCAACTGTATGATCTTCCAGTTTTTGCCAGCGAACTTTCAGCAAATATTTATTTTCTTTCTCCAAACATTTCTGCAATTCATGATCTATGAAACCATTCATCGAAGAAATAATTTTTTGTGCTTCGCCAAATGCTATTTCAAATTTTACTGACTCACCGGGTATTATATTTAAAAGAGCTATTTCTGTTATCATACTTTATTGTTTAGTATCAATTTAAAAGTACAAGAGTAAGAGACAACAATGGTAAATAGCAGCAATCGTCCAGGCTCTTAAATTTCTTCTTTACACAATACAATTTCCGATACACCCCTACCCTGCGGCACCATCGGAAAAACATTGTTTTCTTTTCCCACAATCACTTCTAACAAATAACTTCCCTTGTAATCAAGCATAGTTTGCAGGGCCTGTTTTAATTTTGATCTTTCCTCTACTTTATCTGCTTCTATGTAATACGCTTTTGCTACCTGAACAAAATCGGGGCTGGTAATGCCAACAAACGAATACCGCTTTTCATGAAACAACTCCTGCCACTGACGTACCATTCCTAAAAAACGGTTGTTAAGTATCATTATTTTTATATTGGGTTTAAATTGCATTACAGTACCCAATTCCTGAATCGTCATTTGAAATCCGCCATCACCAATAACGGCAACTGTAGTTCTGCCGGGATCTCCAAATGCTGCACCAATAGCTGCCGGTAACGCATAGCCCATAGTACCTAATCCACCACTGGTAATATTGCTGTTGGTTTTATTCATTTTGGCATAGCGACAGGCTACCATTTGGTGCTGGCCTACATCTGTAACAATGATTGCATCACCATTAGTTAATTCGTTGAGTGCATTAATAACTTCGCCCATTGTCAATTCGTTTGATGTGGGGTTCATTTCATGTTGTATGCAGGTAGCAGTTTCCTTATCCATACAATCCTGAAATTTCTGGAGCCAGTCTGTATGTTTTTTTGGGCTAAGCAATGCAGTTAGCATAGGCAATGTTTCTTTACAATCTCCCCACACCGGCACAGTGCTTTTAACATTTTTATCTATTTCGGATGGATCAATATCTAAGTGAATAACCTTGGCTTGTTTGGCATATTTATCCAATCTGCCAGTTACTCTATCATCGAAACGCATACCAACTGCAATAAGCACATCACATTCGTTGGTTAATAAATTAGGACCATAATTACCATGCATACCCAACATACCCACTGACAGAGGATGGTCTGTAGGTATAGCACTCATTCCCATGATAGTCCAGGCGGCAGGTAGCCCTGCTTTTTCTATAAAATCTGTAAACTCTTTTTCGGCTTTGCCGAGGATAACGCCTTGTCCGAATAGTACAAATGGCCGCTTGGCTTCGTTGATAAGTTTGGCAGCTTCTTCTACAAAAGCTTTGCGTACGATAGGCTTAGGCCGGTAGCTTCTAATGTGCTCACATTTTTTATACCCTGCGTAATCAAATTTTTGCAACTGAGCATTTTTGGTAATATCTATCAGCACAGGCCCCGGTCTGCCGCTACCTGCAATATAAAATGCTTTGGCCATTACAGCAGGTATTTCAGTGGCATCCGTAACCTGGTAATTCCATTTGGTAACAGGTGTGGTAATATTGATAACATCAGTTTCCTGAAATGCATCGGTACCCAACAAATGAGCAAATACCTGCCCTGTAATACATACCACGGGGGTAGAATCAATCATTGCATCTGCAAGGCCTGTAACCAGGTTGGTAGCACCAGGGCCACTAGTTGCAAACACCACACCGGTTCTTCCACTTGCTCTTGCAAAACCCTGGGCTGCATGGATAGCACCTTGTTCATGACGAACGAGAATGTGCTGCAATTGTTGACTATAATCGTAGAGAGCATCATAAATAGGCATAATGGCACCACCGGGATAACCGAAAATTATATCTACTCCCTCTGCAACTAATGCATCCATTACAGCAACTGAACCAGTTACGGCCTCATTACCAGTATTCAAAGTTGAATTAAGTACCTGTTTTTCAGGGATTTCCGAAGCCTTTATGCCCCCTAATGTAGACATTGTTGTTGCTGCGGTTGCAGCTACCTTGCTATTTTCTGCTAACGTTAATACTTCCATTTTATGGCAATTTAATTTTTCAATTAATTTTTATTTATCCTTTCTGTATTATTATTTTATTCAAATTTTTATAGAATTGTTGCATAAAAAAATTACTCGTTTCTAAAAATTCCTTTAAAGCAACTGCATTTTAAATTTTAGGGAGCTTCATCGGTTACACAACCCTCGCTTGCATCTTTTACACACATGGCATATTTGAACAACACTCCTTTTGTTTCTTTTAATAACGGTTGTTTCCATTTACTTCTACGCTGCGCTATAATTTCTTCACTTACTTTTAGCGTCATTTTTTTTGTAGCCACATCCAGTACAATAATATCATTATCTTCTACCAATGCAATTAAACCACCATTAAAAGCCTCGGGTGTTATATGGCCTACCACAAAGCCATGAGATCCGCCACTGAAACGGCCATCAGTAATCAATGCCACATCTTTACCCAAACCAGCTCCCATTATAGCAGAAGTTGGCTTCAACATTTCCGGCATACCAGGACCTCCTTTAGGACCTTCGTATCTTATCACAACCACATCTCCTTTTTTTACCCTGCCGTTGCCTATGCCTGCCACTAAATCTTTTTCGCCATCAAATACTCTTGCAGGGCCTTCAAAACGTTCACCTTCTTTACCACTAATTTTTGCAACACTTCCTTTTTCTGCCAGGTTGCCGTACAGTATTTGTAAATGACCTGTAGCTTTTATTGGGTTTTCCAGTGGAAAAATTATTTTCTGTGTTTCAAAATTTATTGGCTTAATATCTTTTAAATTTTCGGCTACAGTTTTACCTGTTACAGTAATACAATCGCCATGCAAAAATCCCTTATCAAGCAAATACCTCATTACTGCCGGCACGCCACCATGTGCATGCAACTCTTTCATTAAAAATGTTCCACTTGGCTTAAAGTCGGCCAGCAAGGGTGTTGTATCACTAATCCTTTGAAAATCATCCTGTGTTATGGATACATCTACACTTTTTGCCATGGCTATTAAATGCAGTACAGCATTGGTACTACCTCCAAAAATCATGATAATGGTAATGGCATTTTCAAAAGCCTTTTTTGTCATGATTTGTTTTGGAGTAATATTTTTCTCCAATAATATTTTGATGGCTTTTCCAGCATCAAGGCATTCCTGTTTTTTTTCTTTTGCCATTGCAGGATTGGAGGAGGAATAAGGCAAACTCATTCCCATAGCCTCTATAGCACTTGACATTGTATTGGCTGTGTACATACCACCACAGGCACCTGCGCCAGGGCAGCTATGTTTCACTACTTCTTTGAAATCTTCCGGGGTAATGGTACCTGCAATTTTTTTACCCAACGCTTCAAATGCAGATATAATATTCAGTTCTTCTCCTTTATAATAACCAGCGGCAATGGTACCGCCATATACCATAATGGATGGTCTGTTAAGTCTTCCCATTGCAATAATTGCACCTGGCATATTTTTATCGCAACCCGGCAATGCTATTAATCCATCGTAATAAAAGCCACCACAAACGGCTTCAATACTATCTGCAATTATATCTCTGCTTACCAAGCTATACCGCATACCATCTGTACCATTACTAATACCATCACTTATACCAATGGTATTAAAAATCAAGCCTACTAAATCATTTTCCCACACACCTTGCTTCACCAATTTAGCCAAATCATTCAAGTGCATATTGCAGGTATTTCCATCGTAGCCCATACTGCAAATGCCTACCTGTGCTTTATTAAGATCATCATCTGTTAATCCTATTCCATATAACATGGCCTGTGCCGCTGGTTGGGTTTCATCTTGTGTTAAAACTTTTGAGTATCTATTAAGTTCGCTCATTTTATTTTTTTACTTAGTTTTTGTTGCGCTGTTTTATTGATTTTTAAAATACCCACTAGCTATTTTTACTATACCCGTCTTTTACTAATTAATAGTTTTTAGTATTACTATTTCTATGTTAAAAAAGGTTTTAACTGTTAATTGATGGCAAAGGCAGCTTTAAAGTTTTTTATGTTTTATAAATTGAACTTTATTAAAAAACATCTAAAACCATAAAAAATGCTATGCTAAAAGAACTTCTTCCTTTAAAACTGTTGTCTTTACAAACTCCCCTCCAATAGATACATTTGGCGAGACCGTTTTTTCTTTGTAGGCCAATTGAATTCTTTTAGATACAGTTTCATTCCAGTTGATCGGAAACTTGACTTCATCTAAACTTTCGAAACCAATAATTTCTGCTGCTGTACCACAAAAGAAAGCGGCATCTGCTTCTTTCATTTCGGCGATGTTGAAAAACTTTTCGTGTACTTCAATATTTAATTGGTTGCAAATTTCTATTACAGTAGCCCTGGTAATACCGGGTAAAATATTGCCTAATGCTGGTGTAAATAATTTGCCATTTTTTTCAATAAAAAGGTTGGCGCCCGGTCCTTCTGCTACATTATCATTGATATCTAACAGCAAGGCCTCATCAAATCCGTTTGCCTTAGCTTCCTGGCTTGCCATAATGGAGTTTACATAATGGCCGGCGGCTTTGGCGTGTATTTTAAATCCCTTTGGGTTTGGCCGCTGAAAAGAACTCGTCATTACCCTTAACAATTTATCACCCAAAAATGGCTGCATTTCCCAAACTTGTATTACTATAAATGACTCCTCATTTTTTGAGAAGCTCATATTGGCCGGGGCATAAATAACAGGACGGATATAAGCATCCTGGAGTTGATTTTTTTCAAGCAAAATGTAGGTAGCTTTAATCAATTCAGTAGCCGTCCACTCAAAAGGCAGATTTAATGCTGCAGCAGAATTTTTTAAGCGTTCAAAATGCTCTTCAGGTTTAAAAATTGCCGTTGTACCTGCCACTGTTTTGTAACTGCGGATACCTTCAAACACACTATAACCATAGTGTAAACTTTGGCTATAAAAATCCATTTTTGCTTCTGATGCCCTGGTGTAACAACCATTTAAATAAAGGATGGTGTTTTCGTTATAATAAGCTGCCATAATTAATTGATTTTTGAGTAAAGTTTTTTTATGAAAAGTCACAAAAAAACCCGGCTCTTTTTGGAGACGGGCTTTTTCTATTTAAAATATTTTATAAGATAAAGTAGCCTCCTCCTGGTGATGCAGGTATAATAATAATGACAATGACAATAACAAAAGCTATTGCAATTTTTAATAAGCCATTATGTATTTTGCCTTTCAACATAGAGAATTGTTCTATGGCAAATATACCTGTAACTATTTTTAAAAACAAAGAACTTTTTTAGAAGATGGAAAAATTAAGGTAAATAAATTTTCTTCTTCCCATCTACCATTACCATCTACCCTTTACCATCTACCCATTACCATCTACCCATTACCATCAACCCGTCAACATCAACCCATTTTCATCTACCCATTACCATCAACCTATTAGCATCTACCTATTACCATCTACCTATTAGCATCTACCCATTACCTTGTACCCTTTACCATATACCTTTAACCTTCTGCCTTTTGCTTCTTTCCTATATTATTGTCGATTTTCTTAATTCAATATTTTCTTGATTGAATACACCGGACACCCTACCATTTACAAACTCACTAATTAATTCACCAATGGTAGATGTGAAATAAAAATTGATAGGATCTATATCTTTAGTAACAAACATATTTTGAATAGTCCATTCTACAGCAGC
>JBBQTZ010000254.1:0-6524 GCA_038234405.1 Chitinophagales bacterium | reverse complement strand
TGGTGGTAGCTTTGCAGGCAAGGGTGTTAGTAATAACAGCTTCTCGCCTTCCATTGCCGGCAGCGGTTTTCATACCATTACCTATACATATTTTGATGAATCAACCTGCCTTGGCCAGGTAGAAAAAACTATTAAAGTATCGAAGTGCAAAATACCAGCAGATGGCAACACAGATTGTATGGAGATATTAAACAGTATTACCATAGTTCCCAATCCGATTGGTAATTTGTTACAATTAAGATCTCCTTACGTTTTAAAACAAGTACAGGTATTTAATTCAGTAGGGCAAAAAGTAGCACAAGGCCAATTGAACAATAATGCTATTCTTTTATCAAGGCTTGCTGCAGGTATGTATAGCGTACAGGTTTATTGTGAACAAAAAGCCGTGTATAAAGCTTTTCAATTTTACAAATTATAAGGTGGGTCTCAATCACTAATTTTCTCCAATTTCGACAGTTGCTTTATCGGTAATATATCTATCCTCCTGAATTCCACTTCTGCACCTTCTGCCTGTAAGGCGATCTGTCCCTTGCTTACTGTGCAGTTAAAACCTTCATTAACCATATCGCCATTTACCCAAACTTTAATGGCACTATTTACACACTCAATCGTCATTTGGTTCCATTCTCCCAATGGTTTTTCTGAGCTGTCGGTAAGGTTAATTATACGCCGTCCCTTGCCTTCTGTAGTACCCCAGTCTTCTTTTGGTCCTCTGCGTTTTTCCATATCCGATGCGGTGATATCTTCTACAATGCACCAAAAATCTCCTGCATCTCCATACTGCATCTGGCATTCAATCGACTTTGGAAACATTTTATACAATTTCCTTGGGGTAGATGCATGAACCAATACACCGCAATTGCCCGGCTTGCCTGCAAAACGATATTCTACCGCAAGGCGGTAATTGCTGTACACCGAATCTGTAATTAAATGGCCATTGGGTACACCCATACTTACCAACAATCCATTGCGAATAATAAAAGGATTAATGGCTAAATGGTTTGTATCCATTTCAGGAACATCCACCTGCCAGCCTGCCAGATTACTACCATTAAAAAGAGAGCGTGTTTGGGCAGTTGCTATGCAGACAAATAATACTATAACAGCAAGTGCAACACAAGCGAATTTTTTCATGACCAACTTATTTGTTAATTGAAATGAAATGATTAAAAAATTTTATCAGTAAAGGTAGAATTCTACAAGTATGTTCAAAAAACTGTATTTTTTCAGTTTGTATTTTAAGTAAAAGTTGAAAAAATTAGGTATTGTGTTGTAAAAATAAATACTAGTATTTGCCTTGTTAAAATGGTAGATATATTCGAAATCCAATGCCTATATCCATACCGACCCACTCGAATATTTAGGCTTTAACTAAATAAGTTATAAATTAATCGGGGTAAAATAAATGAAACTTGCCCAATGGTGTATGCCAGATGTGGCAGGTTGGTTAAACATTTCGCTTCCATATTCGGTATCCTCACCAAGCACTCTCACAAGCACATAGGTTAACCCCCACTGCAAGACAGTGTACGAATATAACTGCATTGGTGTTACTACCGAAACTGAAAAAATTGAAAATAACCTGACTAAAAAATTAACGGATGCCAGAAGCAAAATAAAGCCATTGCACTTTAAAACTATGCATAACAGCAATCATCAGGCAATCTAATTTTTGATTAAAAGATGTATTTGCAATAAAGATTTTCAGCTTGGAGATGGCAAATAAAGATCTACCTACCTACCTAATTGATAAACAGGGCCGTTTAAAAAGTTGCCCTGCTTGCAGAAGACAAGTTCTCATAGGTAAAATTCCATTAGAAACAACGATGAGTTTGGTTTACTTATATATCTCCGATGGGTACACCCTCCACTTAGAAATACAACGTAGAGATACAACTTAGAGATACAACTTAGAGATATAACTTAGAGATACAACGTAGAGATACAACGTAGAGATACAACGTAGAGATACAACGTAGAGATACAACGTAGAGATACAACGTAGAGATACAACTTAGAGATACCGCATTTAACAGATTAAAAGGCAGGGAGAATTTTTAATGCACTCTTTTAATATAATGACTATCCGTAAAAAGGTGCAAACAAAAGATTAACTCCATACTAAAGATTTTCCGCTTCAATCTTCGAGTTCATTCTCCTTTGGAGAAGGGTTGGGATGAGGCCCGTGTCACAATTTTTAATGAAAATTATCTATTTTATAAAGTTACACTCAATTGCGGATAGTCATTTTTAATAAGTTACCTGTAGGCAAATTATTATTAGTGCAAATGAATTGAAAGGATGATTGCAAAAAATGTTTCCACCATATTAGCGAATAGCACTATTAAAAAAGTTGATAACTTACAATTTACCCATTATTATTAGAGCTTATCTTTAAGGCTTTTAAACTCAAATTTTAAAACCTTTTTTTAAATGTTTTCTATTTTATTCTACAACGAGCTGGATAGCAAAAGCGTACAGAAAAACTTTAACAAGGTGTTGCAGCAATTGAGTAGTGGGGATTTTAAAAGTGCAGATGTAAAAAAAATGGCCAATACCGGCTACTATCGAGCCAGGTTATCTTTAAAAGACAGACTGCTTTTTACGTTTGCCAGTTATAACCAGCAAAAATATCTGCTGCTGCTGGAGGTAATAGAAAACCACGATTACGCCAAATCAAGATTTCTAAGAGGCGCATTATTGCCGGATGAAAATACACTGCAGCCCGTAAATAAGGCGGAAGATATAAACTCTGCTGAAATTAAACCATTAAACTATATAAATGCAAAAGGGTACAGCATATACCTGTTAAATAAATTTATATCGTTTGATGATACACAGCAGCAGATTTTGCACTTACATCCGCCGCTTATAATTATAGGATCGGCAGGTAGCGGTAAAACCGTATTGTTGCTGGAAAAACTAAAACAACTAAAAGGTAATGTGGCCTATATTTCCCTTAGCAATTACCTGGTAGAAAATGCACGTAAACTGTACTATAGTAATGGGTACGAAAATGAGAACAGTGAAGTGGACTTTCTATCTTTTCAACAATACCTGGAAAGCTGGCAGATACCCGAAGGCAAGGAAATTAATTTTCGATTATTTGAGCAATGGTTTAGCAGGCATGCACAATACCTTAAAATAAATGAGCCTTACCGGGTGTACGAAGAGTTTAAAGGAGTACTTACCGGATCGCCTTTGCATACTGCTTTTTTAAGCAGGGAAGAATACTTTAACCTTGGTATAAAGCAATCCATTTTTTCTGCAGATAAAAGGGAGGAAGTATATAATCTTTTTACCAAATACCTCTTGTGGATGAAAGAAAATAAATTGTACGATACCAACATGCTTTCTTTTGATTACCTGCAACAGGTAAAACCACGGTACGATTATGTAATGATAGATGAAGTACAGGATATTACCGGCATACAGCTTAAATGTATTATGCAGTCGTTAAGCAACCAAAGCCATTTTATACTTACAGGAGATAGTAACCAAATTGTACATCCCAACTTTTTTTCATGGTCAAAAATTAAAACCTATCTGTACCAACACAAAACAGATAATAAGCAGGTGCAGATACTGCAAACCAATTACCGAAACAGCCCAGAGGTTGTAAGACTTTCCAACACCCTGCTCAAAATAAAAAATAATCGCTTTGGCTCTATTGATAAAGAAAGTAATTACCTCATTAATACAATATCTTCCGAAAAAGGGGAAGTACTTTTGATGCAGGACAATGAAAAAGTGAAAGCTGAGCTTAATAGAAAAACAGAAAACAGTACACACTATGCGGTAATTGTTGCAGACAATAATTTAAAAGAAGCTGCAAAAAAGTATTTTAAAACGCCCCTCATTTTTTCGGTGCAGGAAGCCAAGGGACTTGAGTATGAAAATGTAATACTGATAAATTTCATAAGTGCCAATCCATTGGAGTTTAGAGAAATAATTAATGGGGTAGATGCAACTGCTCTTGAGCAGGAAACATTACAGTATGCCCGCCCAGCAGATAAGGCTGATAAGGATGGAGAAATTTACAAGTTCTTCATCAATTCATTTTATGTTGCCATAACCCGGTCTGTAAAAAACATTTATTTATTTGAAAGCCAGGTTAATCACCCGGCACTTGGGCTGCTATCACTAAAAGAAATAACAAAGCCGCTACAGGTAACTGAACAAAAGTCTAACAGGCAGGAATGGCTAGAAGAAGCCAAACGGCTGGAGGAGCAAGGTAAATATGAGCAGGCAGAACAAATACGTGCCAAATACCTTGGGTACGAATACATTAGTGCAGCCGAATTAGAATTGATAAAGTTACTAGCACTTGATCCTTCTAAAAAGGAAACAGAAGTAAAGAAAGAGCGGAAGCAATTATTTCAATATGCGCTTAATCACCACCAAATAGGTTGGATAAACGAATTGGCAAAACTACAGTTTCAACGGGCAATGCTTTACATGAGAGAACTTAGGCAGGATGGAAAGGAATTTGAAAAAAATTGTCGGCTTGGGAGAAGGGATGAAGTAAAAAGGGTAGTAACAAAATACGGGGCTAACTTTATTGCTCCGGAGAGTGATTTAAACGGACTTGCTTTAAGCCTTTTTTATGGGCACGAAAATGTAGCAGATATGCTGTTACAGGAAGGAGCATCTATAAATAATCTCAATGCCAAAGGCATGTTGCCGTTTGATTATTTATTACAGGGATATTTCAAAAATGCCAT
The DNA here is from genome assembly GCA_038234405.1 of Chitinophagales bacterium. GTDB lineage: Bacteria > Bacteroidota > Bacteroidia > Chitinophagales > Chitinophagaceae > Ferruginibacter. Next base: position 1,800 of record JBBQTZ010000254.1, on the reverse strand, counting down.
TTTTCACCAGCCTTTGCTAACTCCCAAAAAATCGGTTATAAAATACTGGAACATTATCAGGCCCTCGTCTATCACCATAAAAGAAGCAAATCGTAAAATATCTGTAGGAAGTCATTCTATGCCATATCTATTATTAATAATGATGCGTTGCATTCACCTGGAGTTGGCACTTAAAACTAAGGTTTCGTTTAAAAACGGGAGCATGCCAGACAGAAGTGTTGGTGTGTTTACAATGAATGACTTTGTTGCCTTTATAGAATGCCTGCCGGATGAGGTGATACAGATTTACCGCAAGCAACGGACTTATATAAATCAGATACTTGCCAGCCATGAAGTGGATAAGGATTACCCGTACAATAAAAAATTATTTAAAAGACTTGAAAGGGGAAAATATATTGTGAATCCTACATTGGAATTTGAAGTATGATTTCAACTTTTTCTTTTAATTTTTTTTAAACCAACTTATTTTACTGAAAGTTTTTTTGTAGTGTTAAAACGTTGTAGATTTCCAATAGATAGTTTTGAAAAGCAGGTATTTGCACAATAGAATGGTAAGTATCGGCCAACCAAAATTAGTATCAATTAATTGTTATCGGATAAATTTCAATTTAAAATAAGTACCTACTATTCAGCTTTAGTTAGTAATACGCAGCAGCCTGCACAGGGTTAGAGTTGCTGCTACTTTTTCACAAATTTTGCTACCGTGGCAAGTACACTCACACTCCAGGGTAGGTGTTACCATCGCCCTGCTTAAATGCTATGCTGTATCTGAAAGATTGATAATTTCTTCAAAAGGATTAAATATTGGAATTTGGGAAAGCCCTTTTCCAACAATATTCAATAGCCTTCCAGCTGTTTGAATACTTTTGGTTGACCCGTTTTGATTAACCTATGCCGAGTCATTTTTTTTGCAACTGCAAAATACCGACGCAATAAAAATAATCAGTAAAGCGCCAATTAAAAATAGACGAATTTCGGGGGGCGGGTGATAACTTTTTCATAATTTTTTAAGTTTAGATATCAAAACTAAAACTACTCCGTGCAACCCTGTTGCACGATGCTAAATGAAATGTTAAAAGATCCCTTGCTGCTATAGCAATAAGAAATTTTGGTTCTGCAAAAATAGATAGGTGCCCCCTGCTCTTTCAGTACAGCAATAAATTCTTTGGCAGTTCTTTCTGATACATCCAGCTTTTGCGCCAATTGCTTTGCAGTACTGGTACACTTATGTTGAATAAGCTGGTCGATTATTCTAAAGCGATTTATAAAGGTTCTGGGCATTTTTAAAACTATTATAAAATGGAAAGTATATCCTTCTAAGTAGCAAGTTTAAGAAACTTAATAAAGGTGGTGATACCAAAAAAAATTGCTACCGCGGCAGGTAAACTATAGATCCAATGTCGATGCTTTCACAATCCTGTTTAATGTTTATTCTGCACCAAAATATGTTAAAACTAACCGGGGTGAAAAAGAGGGGATGTTGCCCAATGATAGTTGATCCGGCATTTTATGTTAGTAGCCTGAGAAATATCATTCAGTATAATTCTATTCACCCGACCGAAATGGAAAAAGAACTACTTCGCTACGCAAATAACTAGTCGATAAGGGGAGGCTGCAAGATGTTTGTAAGGTATTTTTGAGAATCGAATAAGTAATCGCTTCAACTTCTTTCCTAAAAATACTTTAACAATAAATTTGTTGCTAAATGTTTTTGACAATATATTTGTTGTCAAATTGACTTAACAATTAAATTATTGTCAAATGAACAAAAATTGGATTAGCCCTAAAATTATTATCGGC
>JBBQTZ010000253.1:0-6537 GCA_038234405.1 Chitinophagales bacterium | reverse complement strand
AAAAAGTCTGTAAATGCGGCCTTCGGATCAGCAATGATCGTAAGGAAGCTTCTTTTGAGTATTGCGCAGGCAACACGGTAAGGTACATTTCCTTACACAGGTCTTATTGGCTCATTTGCAGCTATGAGGTATGTTATGTATTTATTGCATAGGTGAAACCGGTTACTGGAATAAGAGGTGGCTTGAAATGGGCTTGAGCCGGATGAAGGGAAACTTTCACGTCCGGTTCTTAGGGGGCTGAATGGGCAGCAATGCCCTTAGCTACACTCTACTTCAACTTTGTGCATGCATCAGCAGCGGTTCCGGCAGACTAGTTTCAATTTGGCTTTTAGTTGTTAACTTCAACAATATATTTGTAAATGAGCATTTGTGCCGGGCAGACGAGCAATGAATTCCCTGCCTTCGCAAATACTCAACGTTGTGCGTCACTATAAAAAAACTCTATGCTTCGATTCATCATTTTTTTATCGGCAGTTTTCACATTAATTTCTTGTGGACAGAATAAACAAGAAGTACAAACACCACAAAATCCAGACAATCCAGTTATGGACTCAGTTGCTGTGGTGAACGACCCCAAAAACACTTTAAATATTCAGACCAACAGTTTTTCTGAAATTGACAGCTCAGGAATATTGATGTTCCCACTTTCTATGGGTGAATCTGAGAGAGATGGTGGCAGTTTATCTTACAAGGAAATGCCTAGTAACAGTTATTGGAATATCATTTTCTTAAATAGTAAGACAAATGAATACCATTTATTGAGTGACAGAAAAATGCTAATTAGAAACTATGACTTTAAATATAGTAGCAATAATAATGTGGACATCGCACAAACCAGTAGACAAATATTCTACTCGATAACTTCGGACGACTTAAATAAAGACAAAAAACTTACAGACGAAGATCCAAAATATTTATTTGTATCAGACAAGGAAGGAAATAATTTTAGACAAATTTCACCATCAAATTATGACCTTCAAAATTGGCAGTTTATAAAATCAGTAAACAAGGTTTTAATGACAGTCAAAAAGGACAGCGACAAGAATAATAAGTTTGACGAAAAAGATGAAGTAACAACCTTTGAGATTGAAATGGACAAAGGCACAGAGCCAAAAGAAATATTTTCATCTGACTTCAAAAACAAATTAAAAATCTTGTATGACAGAGATTGGAAGCGATTGAAAAAATAGCGAACGCACAACAAAAGTATTGCTGCAAGCAATGCCCTTAGCTACCCTCTACAATCGGCTGCAGTTCACTACCAACAATGGTTCCGGCGGTCGAATATCTATTTGACTTTTAGTTGTAATCTTGTATTATAGTTTTTCAATCAGCTTCATTTCTGGGCTTAACGAGCAATGAATCCCTTACCTGCAGCAATACTCAAACGCATTAGAGGTAAGCAAAACGACAGAAACATAATCAGGTTCAAAAATTAAAGTAGACTAATAAATTATGTTCAATGACTAACGCTACAATACCTACGAAATTAGAATAACTACTATTTCTTTTGCTTTTACACTCTATTATTGATCTAAAAGTCCAAACAATTTCTATGCGGAGTGGCAACTGAATTGTATTATCAACAGCCGGGTATATTGCTGCAAACAACCACGCTGCAGACGGTAGTTTAGAATTCTTTGATGATGTTTTTACCAATGGAATAAGGTAGGCGTATAAGCAAAAGTTATAAAAACAGCGGCTGTTAATGAGTGAGCGATTATTAACATTATTGACACCGCATTTAAAAGTTTTATTCCCTTTCCATATTCACCAAAACTCACAGACATTACCGTTGGCGAAAAGGTATTCGCTATGGAATACCAAGTGTAGGTTTTACCTTCGGCACTTGTGCAAGAATGGAATAATCTACACATCCGGTGAATAATCAAACCCTCTAATTAGTTACAAAACTCTTGGAGGGCAAGGTTAAAGATGGGTGGGGATATCTTTTGCCGTTGCGTATATATGATAATTGTATTAAAAGGAGAAGTAAAAAAAATAAGTAGTTGCCCCTGTAAATCCGGTTACTAAAATGAATTAAAGCAATTACGGCAATTAGACCATGCTGTTTATAAAGAAAAGAAAGCATATAAATAAGCAACTAATTTTGTTCTTCCGTTTTTTTTGCTAAATAAATACCAAACCACCGGTTAAGATGCACAACCCACCCATTAACTCCTTACAGTATTCCGTTTTTCTTCTCCTGTGAGGCACCTCAAAGATTGCAACAATAATCCTGGTTAACACAAATACATTATTTAACAATTTAGCGTGTATGATTGACTTTACAGGTTCAACAAAATCTTAGATTTTTAAATGCTGAATTTATTGTAGGTCGGTTTATCTACTGAGATTATTTTGTTGATCGTTTTACAATTATTTCTACTTTTCTTTTACCAGTTTTTACTGAACAAATCCATCATTTTATTGTTTTTTTCCAACATAGTACTTAAAAAAGTTACGTAAGCATTTGGTTCATCCATTAAGTATAGTTTTAACTCTTTCTGTATTTCAATTGTGATAGCGTGCATTCCAAAACCTATCGTTATCAGATTTGCGTTGCACCTCTTGGATAATTTTCAGCTTACAGAGTTATAGTTATTGCTACATTGAATCGTTATTTATAATTCCCTATTGTTAGTATTTAATAATACCTGACAAAACAAATTAGAGCAATGTTATAAAAACACTTATTTTTAATTATGGCCAACAACGATATTATGCTTCTACAAATCCGCATTTCTCAGCACAACGATGAGGTTGCTTTTAAGGAATTGTATTACATGCATTATATAGAATTGTATCGTTTTGGAAAAACTTTTATGCACAAAAAGGAACTAGCTGAAGAGGTGCTGCAGGATGTATTTACCAAAATTTGGATAAACAGAAAGGGGCTGCATAACATTCAAAACTTAAGGGTGTATTTGTTTAAATCGGTAAAAAATAAATGCCTTGATTATTTAGAAAAAGAAAAACTCCTCAATCATTTTGAACTGGATGAAGTAAAAGTAAACATCGGCCACCTAAGCCGAACGCCCGAAGATATATTGGTATCTGCTGAAATATTGGAGCTCATCAACGAAATTTTACAAACCCTGCCTCCCAAATGCAAAATGATTTTTCAACTGGTAAAGGAAGAAAATCTTAAATACAAAGAAGTTGCAGAAATTCTAGACATCTCCATAAAAACGGTGGAAAACCAGGTGGGTATTGCGTTGAAGAAAATAAGTTACGCAATCAATCTTCACCATAAGGGTTATTAAGCTCTTCTCTTTAATGGCGGAAGCATGTCCTAATTTTCGGGAGGCTGTGGTTGCGGTTAGTACCAGCTACGCCATCAATCTTAAACAGAAAAGCTACCAATTTTTAATTTTTACAAAATATTTTTTCTCGCTTTGGGGGTATTTCTATTTTTCCCCGTCTTAATTTAAAACACATTTAAAAAATGGAGAACAACAGGCTTTGGGTGCTGCTTGGAAAAAAGATAAACGGCGAAGCGTCTTGCGAAGAATTAGCGGAACTGAAAATATTATTGGATAACGATCCATCTAACTTGCCTAATATACAAATACTGGAAGCATTCATAAAATTACCCATCAACAGCACAGTAGAACCTGGTATTGAGAACAACTGGAACCAGCTTTCTTCCAACATATTATTGCAGCAGGTAACTAAACGAGAAAATGCGACTATAAAGAAAACATTTTTTTTGCACCATTTTAAATTAATTGCAGCGGCTGCGTGCATTATATTTTCTTTATCGCTTGGAAGTTATTTTTTTTATACCAACCAAGATACTGTTGAAAAGGACCTCAATATACCACCACAAAATGAAGTGGCTACCAAAGCAGGTTCCCGAACAAATATAGTATTGCCAGACGGCACCAAAGTATGGCTAAATGCAGGAAGCGTTATTAACTACAAAAAAGATTTTTTAAGCAATAGGCAGGTTACTTTAACCGGAGAAGCATTCTTTGATGTTGCCCACCAGACCAAGAATCCATTCATTGTTCATTGCATTAATATCAACATTAAAGTGTTAGGTACCGCCTTTAATGTAAAAGCTTATCCATTGGATAGTAAGGTAGAAACCTCCCTGCTACGAGGCTTAATAGAGCTCACAACCGATAAAGACCCTGAACGGAAATTCTTGTTAAGGCCAAATGAAAAAATCACCATCACCAATAATAAAAACAGCACTGATAAGCCGCTTAGGAAAGAAGAAGCCGCTACGCAAAAAGATGCTTATACTATCGGAGCATTAACAACCAACAGTAAATTAAAAATACCCGAAGAAATTGCCTGGATGCAGGAGAAACTGGTGTTTACAGGCGAAAGTTTTAAATCGCTGGCAAGGCGGATGGAAAGATGGTACGGTGTGGAAATTGAAATAACAGACCCTAAAGTAGAGGAACTGAAATTTACTGGTGTGTTTGACAGTCTTAACATTGTGCAGGCAATACAAACACTGGAGTTTAGCTGCAATAATAAATTTTTATACAACATCAATAAAAATAAAATTATTATCAAACCAAAACAATAAAAACGATTTCTTATATCTGATAAATAAGACCCAACTACTGATTCCATTTAAACAAAACGATTACTATGCTTATAAAATAACGCCTTATATTAATGCGGAGAAAAAACCTGATCCTGATAAAATGATTTTTGAAATAGTATCAATAGCAGAAGGATGCTGCAAACTTCCTGAAGCTCTTTGGTAATATACATTATTAAACCAAAACGACCTGCTATGCCTAACAAAAAAAAATGCCTGCATCCACTGCAGCCCCCGGGAAATTCCCCTTAAAAAAAAGTCATAAAAAAAGGAGATGCTGCAAACATCTCCCCTGAAAGATTAACCTGCCAACCTTGTGCGGCAACAGGTTTATTATTAACCTTCAAAATTAAAAGTATGAAAAAAAATGACACCTGTCATTTACAAAGATTTGTAAAAAGGTATTCGAAACAATTGCTCATCATGAAATTGACCTCTATTCTTTTGCTAAGCTGCCTGTTACAGGCGTATTCTAAGGGATACAGCCAGCCCGGCATTACCCTCAACCTTAAAAATGTGGAACTGCGGCAGGTATTCACCGCCATTGAAAAACAGACGGACTACAAGTTTGTTTTTAATGATGATGTGTTGCCTGGCAATAAAAAATTTTCCATCAATGTTACGGATAAAACTATCCAGGCATTACTACAGGAATTATTTAAGGGTACTCTTTTCCGCTATAAATTTTTTGATGACAACTCAATTGCTATTGGCAGTGCAGACAGCAATCTGCAGCAGGTGCTCATTACCGGAAGAGTTACCACTGCAAGCGGTACACCACTCGGTAGTGTAAGTGTAAGAGTGAAAGACTCGCAAGTGGGTACTTCTACCAATGCTGATGGCAACTTCAGCATTAATGTACCTGATGGGGCTACATTGGTTTTTTCCTATATTGGCTATCTTGTAACCGAGCGGATTGTAAAGGGTAGTGGAGCCATCAACATTAAACTGCAGCTAAAAAATGAAGAAATGAACCAGGTGGTGGTAGTTGGTTATGGCACCCAGCGTAAAAGGGAAATAACCGGTGCAGTAAGTACCATCAAAGTAAATGATATTAAAGACCTGCAGATTACCAGTATTGACCAGGCATTGCAGGGAAAAGCTGCCGGTGTACAAGTAATAAATAATACCGGCGCCCCCGGAAGTTTTGTACAAATAAGGATTAGAGGTACCAACTCTATTAGCGGCAGTAATGAACCGCTCTACATTGTGGATGGCGTGCCCATCAACAATACACTCACCGGGAGTTACCAGGCAGGCAACGACCAGATAAATGGTATGGCAGGCTTAAACCCGTCCGATATTGAATCCATTGATATTTTAAAAGATGCTTCTACTGCTTCCATCTATGGTGCAAGGGCTGCTAATGGGGTAGTATTGATTACTACTAAAAGAGGCAAGCCGGGCCGTTCCGTTGTATCTTTTAATTTAAATAGTGGTGTGCAGGAACAAAACCGCCGCTACGATTTATTGAACGGCCAGCAGTATGCAATTATGAGCAATGAATTAAGGGCAAGGCTTGCTCCCAATCAACCACCCTTTTTCTCTCAATTACCGGACGTAAATACCAACTGGCAGAATGAAATTTTTCAACAAGGGCTATTTAACAACGCCAATATTGCACTAACAGGTGGAAGTGATAAAGTTACGTATGCGGTAACCGGTGGCCTGTTCGATCAGAAAGGAACCATCATCAACTCTAAATTTCGCCGATACAGTTTACGCAGCAATATTGATATTAATGTAAACTCAAAAATAAAAGTGGGTACTAATCTTTTCTTTTCAAGAACGGTAAATAACCGGTTAAGAAATGACGGAGGTCCTAACTTCCAGGATGCTTTTAATGGCAACAACGTGTTTGGTCCAAATGTGTTGTCATCTGCATTGGTATATAACCCCACCATAAAAGTGTATAACCCCGATGGCACATATGCAAGGGATAGCATCACCAGCAATAGTAACCCGGTGGCACT
>JBBQTZ010000252.1:0-6585 GCA_038234405.1 Chitinophagales bacterium | reverse complement strand
CCAATGAAATCTTATGGTTTTGAGCTATGGAACAGCAGTGGTGCCTCTATCAACAAATCCTTGTTTGGTTTACCAGAGGAGAGCGACTGGATTTTATATGCACCTTATAACGAAAAAACTTTGTTACACAATTTTTTGGCCTATACTTTTAGCAGACAAATGGGGCATTGGGCTTCTAATTGCAGGTATGTAGAGCTATTTTTAAATGGTGAATACAAGGGTATTTACATTTTGATGGAAAAAATTAAAAAAAAGTGATGAAAGGGTTAATATTTCAAAACTTAAAAGGACTGATATAAGCGGTGATGCAGTAACCGGAGGGTATATTTTTAGTATTGATAAACAAGCCAATGGCTGGTACTCTGCTTATGCAGCAGGGCAAGGTAGTATTCAGTTTAGCTATGTTTATCCCAAAAAAACTAATATAGTTGCAGCACAAAAAAATTATCTAAAGCTGTATGTTGATAGTTTTGAAAATGCTTTAAACAGCAATACTTTTCAAGATAAAATAAATGGATGGCGAAAATTTGCTGATGAAAATTCTTTTATAGATTATTTTTTAGTGAATGAAGTTAGCCGAAATGTAGATGGATACCGGCTTAGCAGCTTTTTTCGCAAAGATAAAGCGAGTAAAACGGGTAAAATTTTTGCAGGGCCGGTGTGGGATTATGATCTTGCTTTTCGTAACGCAAATTATTGTAATGGAAGTGATACTAATGGTTGGAGCTACCAGTTTAATATTATTTGCCCCGCAGATTTTTGGCAAGTGCCATTTTGGTGGAACAGGTTGATGAACGACACAGCTTTTCAAAATAATCTATGCTGTAGATGGAAACTGTTGCGGCAAACGGTATTTAGCACTGCCAACACCAATGCTCTAATTGATTCTGTTGCCACACTTACAGCCCAGGCAAGAGAACGACATTTTAAACAATGGCCTGTACTTGGTCAATATATTTGGCCCAATCCATTGCCTATTGCTAACAGCTATGAGGGGGAGTTGCAAACATTAAAAACATGGCTTGCAGCAAGAATTGGCTGGTTAGATAAAAACTTACCTAACACGGGTAATTGTGCTCATTTCCCTGTTACTATTACAACAAATTTCTTAATTAAAAATTTGCCCAATCCATTTAATTTTAATAACAATATCAGTATTCAATCAGCAATAAATCAACCGATATCAATAACTATTACAGATATTTTAGGCAGGCAAATGCATGCTAAAATTGTAAACGTAACTGCCGGATATACTACCATACCCATTACTATTCCTTATTTAACAAAATGGATATATTTTTTATCTTTTACAAATGCTGCCGGCCAAAAAATAACAAAGAAAATGCTACAATAATAAATGCTTTGGCTCCTGAATAGTAAAAACCAACATGTTTAAACTTTGGCTGATACTTTATAAGAAAAAGTTTTAGCTACTTTAGTGCATTACCAATTATCGCACCCGATCTCTGTTGGTGGTACACCCTACCTGTGCTTGTTGGCCATAGTTGGTGTGGTCACCAAACACTAAGTGCTGCAACAATTTAAAATGCACACAGCTACTTGTCTTATATCGCTGGTAATGCAGATATTTGTTGCTTACTGCTTATCTCTAAATATTTTTCATGTACCCAAAGCAATATGGTATTTTCTCGCTTCCTGTAATAGTGGGGGCACTTGGTTTTTTTGTAGATATATATGATTTGTTGTTGTTTAATATTGTACGTAAATCAAGTTGCAGAGATCTTGGCGTGGCTGATGCCCTGATGAAAAATACCGGCGAAAATATTTTGAGCTGGCAAATGATTGGACTTACCATTGGGGGTATTTTTTGGGGTATGATGGGTGATAAAAGGGGGCGCAAAGAAGTATTGTTTGCCTCCATCCTTATTTACTCTTTGGCTACTATTGGCAATGGTTTTGTACAAAATATCAATCAGTACATGTTGCTACGTTTTATTGCAGGTATTGGCCTTGCAGGCGAATTGGGTGCAAGCATTACCCTTGTAAGCGAAATGCTGCCTAAAAATAAGCGGGGTATTGCAGCAGCAATTATTGCTACAAGCGGCGTAATGGGTACTATTGCTGCTTATTTTATTTACTACCTAAGCAACGAAGATTGGCGGCTTTGTTATTTTATTGGTGGAGGAATGGGTTTGTCTTTACTGGTTTTAAGGCTGCGTGTTTTAGAAAGTAAAATGTACGATGCAGCCAAACACACGCATGTACAAATGGGTAATTTTTGGATGATACTCAACAATCGGGAACGATTTTGGAGATACCTCCGCTGTATTCTTATCGGCCTTCCGGTATGGTACGTAATTGGTGTAATGATTAGCTTTTCCGACGAATTTGCCAAACAGTTTGGTATTGCCAATTTTGACCAGCCAAAATCATTGATGCTACAATATGTTGCTCTTGCTTTTGGTGATATGGGCGCTGGCTTATTTAGTAATTATATCAAAAGCAGAAAAAAGACGCTTGTCATTTATTACATCATCCTCAGTATTTTCTTTTGTTTATTTTTTGTGTTTAAAGGCGGCGGCAATGCTTTTAATATGTACCTTATTTGCATGGGGCTTGGTTTTGGCTCCGGTATCTCTGTACTGTATATTACTATGAGTGCAGAGCAATTTGGAACCAATCTACGGGCTACTGCAGCCATATCTGTCCCAAATTTAGTTAGAGGTTTTTTACCTTTAATACTAGTGCTCTTTAAATTTTTACGGAGTGATATTGTTTTTAATGACTATGTAACAGCGGCTTGGGTTACTGGTAGTTTCATTATTATAATTGGCTTTGTAGCCGTGTTATACACCAAAGAAACTTTTGGAAAAGAACTTGATTTTATAGAAAAATAACAATCATTAATCTATCCATTCTATACAAACAGGTGCTGGTACAGTAATGTGTTTGCCAGTATCTGTAAGCAAGCCGGTTTGATGGTTTATTTTAAAAATTACAATGTTATCACTATCCTGGTTAGCTACTAATAAAAAGTTGCCCGAAGGATCAAAATTAAAATTACGTGGCTTGCTGCCAAATGTTTCCTGATGGCCAATAGTAGTTAAAACACCAGTAGCCTGGTCTATGCTGAAAATAGCAATACTATTGCTTTCGCCACGGTTGCTGGCATACAAAAATTTACCATCTGCAGATGCATGAATATCTGCCCCGCCAAAACTCCCCTTGTACTCTTCCGGTACTGCACTAATGGTTTGCAAAAGTTTTAACTCACCTATATTATTTATAGAAAATGCAGCTATGGTTCCGTTTAATTCTTGCGTAATAAATACAAATTTTTGCGATGGATGTATTGCAAGATGCCTTGGCCCGGCTCCGCCAATTACACTAGTGGTTTTTACTTCATTTTTTGCAACCATACCCGTTACCGCATTAAAAGGATAGCTGAATACTTTATCCAAACCTAAATCTGCCACCAGTAAATATTTATTATTGTTGGTAAGTACAGTTGTATGCACATGTGCTTTTTCCTGGCGGCTGCTGTTAGTACTTTTACCGGCGTGCTGCACAATTGTTTTGGCAGCAGCTAAACTCCCATTTTTTTGCACTTGCATTACGGAAAAAGACCCCCCGCTGTAATTGGCTGTAATTACCCATTTGCCGTTAGCATCAGTAGTAATATAGCAGGGATGATTGCCGCCGCTGCGTTGCTGATTAATGTATTGTAGTTTACTTGTTTTTTTATTGAATGAATATGCACTTACAGCACCACCATTATTAAGTGAATCGCCCTCTTCATTTACTGCATAAACAAACTTTTTATTGGGAGAAACTGCCAGAAAAGAAGGGTTGGAGCTTTTTATGCTGCTGATAAATTTATTGTTGGCATTATCTGTATTAAAATCATATACATAAATACCTTCACTTTTTCCATTGGTATAAGTGCCCACCAATAAGTGTACTTTTTTTTGCCCGGCTAGTGTGATAGAAAATAGCAAAAAAAATATTGCAGATAATAATTTCATCGTCAATCGTTTGTTTAATTAGTTGTTTATTTTTTGGGTAAAGTTAAATCAGTTACTACTATTTCTTTTGCTGGTAAATTTCTTCTTTAGTACAGCTTGCACCGGAATGCCATCCAGCTTGCTTTCCAGCCAGGATATTATATCTAAATATATAAATGCCCTTGTCTCAAACCGGTCATGCTCTACTTTTTTTAGCTTACTCAACAGCTTCTCCAATTCAGGCCTGATGTTTCTTACAGTTACGGCAAATGACCTGCGAATAAATGCAAAAATTTCTTCTTCTACCACACTAAGGTTGTCCATTTTGGCCATAAAGCGGTAAACAGATTTTATCAGCGAATCTAATATTTGATCATTGCCTAGCTCATAATGTGCTATCAGGTGCAATAGCCTGCTATAGCATTGAAGATCTGTTCGTAAATCTACTTTCCAGTTGATGATTTTATTGAGGTAATCTATAGCTTTTTCATAATCGGCAACACCAAAATACAGGCAGGCAATTTTATAATAAAACACCAGCACTCTATGCCGGTCTAAATATATTTCATAGGCTGTTATTTTGTTTTCAATAGCTGGTATCAATTGCAAACCTTCGCTAAAGCTGCCTTCCAAAAAATGTTTATTAAACGTTGATATGGTGATGTAAACAAAACATTGAATGCGGTTATTGATATTGTCTGTTACAATTTTATTATTACTAAATGCCTCAAACTTACTTAAGGCTTCGGTTAATTTTGTGTGATTACCAAGGTTAAAATGTGCGCCCATCAGGTTGTGCATGCCTTTTATATAATGGCCTGTTTCTATATCCTGCATGTTTTTTTCTAAATTAAAAATATCTACCCATTTTTGGGTATAGCGGTAGTATTGCAAAAAATCTTGCCGTATAAAAGCATTCCAGCAAAAACATTGGTACAAGTATAATTTTTCATAAAAATTGTGGCATTCATTGGGTTTAAAAAAAAGCTTTGCATTAAAATATGCTTCCAGCGTGTCTGCATCTTTTTTATTGCGGCTATGCCCATGGCGAATGTACCAACTGTATAATTGTAGTGCCAGGTTGCTGAGGTGTGCTACTTTTTGCAGACTAAGGCTTACAAAATTTGATTGGTTGCTTAGGTCATCTGCCCTATGTTGCATGCTTCTTGTAATAAAAAGGCCTTCAATATTTTTTTCAAAAAAAAGTACTTGCTGCAGGTAGGTTAGCTGGTTATTGGCCTTTGCAAGGCTTTTAATTTTGTCAAGTACTTTCAGGCTTTGGTGATATAGCCCTTTATTGTACAAAATGCGGGCATTATCCATTTGCTCATGCAATTGAATATCAATATTGGTTTCATCTGTAATAATGCGTAAACTACTTAATATCTGTTTGTACAAATGAGCCTTTAAATTGCTGAGCTGTTGTTTTTTGATGGCTTCATTTTTCCTCAATAATACTGCCTCATCATACTGTTCCATTTTGTCAATGGCATCAAATAACTGTACCACTTTCAACTCTTCTCCAGATGAATTGCGGTTGGCATAAAGCTTAAAATTCCGCTTTTCACTTTTTTCAAGCGATTTTACCAGTTGAAAAAGGGTATCAGTACTCCTGTTGGGCATCGTAATTTACTTTTGTTAAAAGCCTTTACTGGCTTATGTTTTACTTAAATTATGGTTGTTTATAAACTGTAATAAAGATAGTATTTTGTTAACTTTAAAATAATATTCCTATTATATTCGTGTATTCTATATCCCTATATAAAATTGCAATTGCACAATAGCAAAAATAATTAACCTCTATTTACAAAATCACTTTTTTTATATGTCAGCAAACAAGATAAACATTTTTGATACCACACTCCGGGATGGTGAGCAAGTGCCAGGTTGCAAACTTAATACTAATGAAAAAGTTGAGCTTGCTTTGCGATTAGAGGAGTTGGGTGTTGATATCATTGAAGCTGGTTTTCCTATTTCATCTCCCGGCGATTTTAATTCGGTAAACGAAATCTCCAAAATAATTACCAATGCCACAGTTTGTGGCCTTACAAGGGCAGTACAAAAAGATATTGAAGTAGCTGGCGAAGCATTAAAATATGCAAGGCGCCCACGAATACATACCGGAATTGGCACCTCTGATTTACACATAAGAGCTAAATTTAATTCTACGCAAGGTGAAATTTTAGAAAGAGCAATACAAGCAGTTAAATGGGCAAAAAACTTTGTAGATGATGTAGAATTTTATGCAGAAGATGCAGGCCGTACCAGTAATGAATATTTAGCAAGAGTCACCGAGGCTGTAATAAAGGCAGGTGCTACAGTAGTTAATATTCCGGATACTACCGGCTATTGCCTGCCGCACGAGTACGGAGCAAAAATTGCTTACTTAATGAACAATGTGCCCAATATTGATAAAGCCATTCTTTCTTGCCATTGCCACAACGATTTGGGCCTTGCTACAGCCAATTCTATTGCTGGTGTAATTAATGGAGCAAGGCAAATAGAATGTACTATAAATGGCCTGGGAGAAAGAGCAGGCAATACATCTTTGGAAGAAGTGGTGATGATTATTAAGCAACATAAAGAGCTGGATTTTTATACCAATATCAACTCTAGATTG
>JBBQTZ010000251.1:0-6602 GCA_038234405.1 Chitinophagales bacterium | reverse complement strand
CTGTTTCTTTAATAAACGCTCTTAGTGCTTCGTACTCTTCAATGCTATCCGTCATGCCAGGAAATACAAAATAGTTAATACTCGTCCATGCACCGAAGCTTCTTGCTATTTTTAAGCTTTCTTTTAAATCGTTAAACTCATAATTGTTGGGGCGATAATAGGGAGTATAAATTTTTTCTCTCACAGAGTTAAGGCTTACTCTTATGCTGTTAAGGCCGGCCAGGCACAAAGCTTTTACTGCATCCGGTTTGCTACCGTTTGTGTTGATATTAATGCTGCCTTTACTGGTATGTTTGCGAATTTCAATGATACTATCCCTGATAGTTTCCCACATCAATAATGGTTCACCTTCGCAGCCTTGCCCAAAGCTGATAATAGGGAAGGGTGCGGATTGCAAATGTGGCACCGTAAACTCTGTTATTTCTTCGGGAGAGGGCCTAAAAGTTAACCTGTCTTGTGTGCTTACAATCGTTTCTTCTACTGGTTGAAAACTGATGCAACCAATGCAGTTGGCATTGCAGGCAGGTGAAACTGGCACGGGGCATTCCCATCTTCCTAAAGCTAAATTTCTTGCTGCCGGGCAAGTATAAGTCATACAGCAGTTTTCCATTAAATGCTTTACCAGCCTGTTGTGTGGGTATGCTACCAATAAATGATCTACCCCTGTTTCAATTTTTTCATCATCGTAGCCGGCGCATTCCTGCCGAATATCTTGCTCAATTCTTACTGCCGGTACATAAAACTTTTCGTTGTGCCAGCCGGCTGCTGTGTAACAAAACAAGGGCAATGTAGGTGCTTTATCTGCTGTTTCATAAGCGGCCATATACAAGCCTGTATGAGCGGGTGGAATAAATGCAGCTACAGCCCATCCTTTTTCGCACAATCTCATATTGCCAGTTGCCACATCAATACCAATACCTCTGCGGCCCGGCAGCTCGTACAAATTGCCGCCATTGGGTAATTCTATCCACTCGTCAGAAGGAATGGGTTGTGCATCCCATCCGCTTCTACCCGTAACGTACAGGCTGGTATCTTCAAAAATATTTCCAGCACCATCTGAGTACATTATGTAAGGACTTAGTTGTATCATTTGTTATTTATTGTTTTGTTTTTTAATAAAACAAATTAGGTGGTAAAAGCTCAATAAAGAGGTAAAGTACAAGAGTGATTATTTAATCCTTTTATCAAAAGAATTTAGTAACAGCATCATATTCGCCAATGAAGCAGAAAAAAGATTTACTGCCGGGTTTAAAAAAAAATAAAATATTTTTCTTTATTCTAAACCATTTTCAATACTGTTTTAGCCTGTTCACTGTCTTTTAATAATTGGGCTTTAAGTTCATTTAACCCATCAAATTTTTGTTCGCTGCGCAAGCGTTTTACTATATGTACAATCAGTGTATCACCGTAAATTTCTTCATCAAAATTAAAAATATTTACCTCAATCATTCTAAAAGTACCTTCTACAGTTGGCCTTACGCCAATGTTCATCATACCATTAAAGGAAGTAGTTTTTTCGCCCACTTTCTTTAAGTCAACCTGCACTGCATACACACCATTACCGGGAACTAATTTTTCACCTGCTTGTAATTGCAAATTAGCAGTAGGGTAGCCGATGGTTCTACCCAATTTATTACCTTCTACCACGGTACCACTAAAAAAATAAGGATAGTCAAGGTATTTATTAGCTGTTTCAATATTTCCTTTTAGTAATGCCTCCCTGATAATGGTACTACTAATGGTATTATTTTGTAACATAAACCCTGGAATCTCTTTAACTGTATAATTGTATTCAGTAGCTTTTTGTTGTAAAAGCTCAAAATTTCCACTGCGGCTTTTACCAAAACGATGATCGTGGCCAATAATTATTGTATGTGGATGAAAATATTTAATTAAAAATTTTTCAATGTATTCATTGGCTGTTTGCAGTGAAAATTCCTCCGTAAATGGGGTTATTACAAGGTGCTGAATACCATATTTCGCCAACAGTTCAATTTTTTCCTGCAGGCTATTTAGTAAAAATAACGCTGTTTGCCTGGCAGCTATAACCTGCCTTGGGTGCGGATCGAAGGTGATAATGACCGTTTCGCCATCTATCTTTTTTGCCTCTTCCTGCATTAAAGCCAAAATTTGCTGGTGACCGGTATGCACACCATCAAAAGTGCCAATGGTAACAACTGCATTTTTAAAAACAGGAAGATTTTTAATATCGTAATGTACTATCATAAAAAAGTGAGTGCAAAACTAATTGATAATTATTAATGGATAATTGATATTTGAAATTAGTTTTGCGGTTCAATTATTACCATGAGTCTTTATAGTAAGCGAGGGGTTTCTGCCCAAAAAGAAGAAGTGCATGCGGCAGTTCAGCAGTTAGATCAGGGCCTGTATGCTACTGCATTTTGTAAGATATATTCAGATTATTTGGGTGGCGACCCTAATTGGGTAAATGTAATGCATGCCGATGGTGCTGGTACCAAAAGTATTTTAGCCTATTTGTATTGGAAAGAAACCGGCGATCTTTCAGTTTGGAAAGGTATTGCCCAGGATGCAATTGTGATGAATTTAGATGACCTGCTTTGTGTGGGCATTTACGATAATATCGTTTTTAATTCAACCATCGACCGCAATAAACACCTGATACCGGGTACAATATTGGGAGAAATTATCAATGGATCACAATCGCTTTTTGAAACGCTTCAATCTTACGGGGTAAATATTCATTACTTAGGTGGCGAAACAGCAGATGTAGGCGATGTAGTGCGTACCATTGCTGTAAATGGCACCATGACTTGCAGATGGCCTAAAAGCAAATTGATAACCAATGAAAAAATAACGCCGGGTGATGTAATTGTTGGCCTTGCAAGCTTTGGACAAGCAAGTTATGAGACGGAATATAACAGCGGTTTAGGCAGCAACGGACTTACAAGCGCACGGCATGATGTGTTGAGTAAATGGTATGCAGAAAATTTTAAAGAAAGCTATGATAATAATCTGCCAGAGGAAGTAGTGTACATCGGGAAGCACAAGTTGACATCTGAATATCAACTATTAACTAATACAACACAATCGGCCACAAGTATTGGAAAACTACTTTTGTCGCCTACCCGTACTTATGCGCCTGTACTTAAACCGTTGCTTGAACATCATTTTGATAAAATACATGGCCTTATACATTGCAGTGGTGGCGGACAAACCAAATGTTTAAAGTACTTGCCTGGTAATTTTAAAATTATTAAGGATAATTTGTTTGAAGCACCACCTATTTTTCAACTTATACAGCAAAGCAGTGGCAGCAATTTTCGTGAAATGTATGAAGTGTTTAATATGGGTTGCCGGCTGGAAATATATTGTAAACCTGAAGATGCGGCCATTATGATTGAAGCCGCCAATCAGTTGAATATTGAGGCACAGATTATTGGTAGGGTAGAGGCAGGAGAGAAAAAAGAATTGGTACTAAGCGTAAATGGGGAAGAAATAGTGTATGAATGAAATAGCAGACAATTTTAAAAAACTGTCTGCTATTTTATTGTTTATTGTAAGCCTTCTACTACAAATGTAATTGGCTGCTTTTTATAGCAATTTACCTTATGTCCGTTTTGTATGGCGGGTTGCCATTTGGGGCCATATTTAATAAGATTAATACACTGTTCTGCTGTTCTAGAACTAGAAAAATCATTCGTTTTTACATCCGTAATACTACCATCTTTTTTTACAATGAATGATACGGTAATCTTGTACACACCTACCTTCCAGCCTTCTTTAACCGGCATATCAGCCTCGAGGTTTTTCATCAGATATTTTTTCCATGCCTCATCACCACCGGGAAAAGCAGGGTTGTTTTCTGCTATTGTAAAAATTGGTTCATCGGCTTCTTGCTCTTCAGTATTTTGTTTGGGGGCTACCAATACAATTTCACCTAAATGATTGCTGTTAGGAGTTTTAGCAATTTCTTTTACTGGAATTAGCAGCGGCGAGTGCTTAGTAAAAATTTCAACTACACCATTTTCCCCTTTTGCACCATATAAAACAACTGCAGATGGGCCTTTTAAAACATTTATTCTGTCAATACTTTGTGGCGATATACTTTTTAAAGGTTCAGGTTCTGTCATTATTTTTCCATCAACAACATACATAGGTTTATTGCCCAATTTGTCTGGTTTAATTTCTTTTATCTCTACATTTTCAACTACATCCAATTTTGGTGAGTAAGTAACTTCACTTGCGCCGAATGCTGCCGCTGTACCATATTTTGCAACAGCATCTTTGGGTTCTAATTTATTTATGTTTACAGCCTGTAAATTATCCACTTTTTGTAATATAAATTTTACTTCATTTGCATTGCCGATTACTTTCCTATTTAAAATTATTAACTGCTTATCCTGATTAAAAACATTATAATTTACCCTATTGGAATAAGTAAGTTCACATGCACCATACCTAGCTTTTTCTCCATATTTAGCCATTGCTTCTGCAGGTTTTAGCCAAATTACATGCATGCTGTCAGCTTGCATGGTTCTGTTTTTTTCGCCAGCATCTCCAATGCCTGTTATTTTGCCGTTTTCTATTATCAGCGCTTTTTTTATATCTATCTCAGCATTTACAGTAGGTATTTTTTTAACAGGCATCGTATCAGTTACGGCTGATGTTATTGCACCTGAATCTTTCACTAACAAGTATTGTTCTAAACCTTTTAAAACATTTTTAGCAATAAGCGTTTTGCCATTGTCTGTTTGTAAAAATGCAAGGTCTTTTTTATTGGTAATAAATCCGGCTTCCATTAATACGATCGGACACCTTGCTGCTTGTAATATCCAAACACCCTTATTCCGTTGCAATGGCATAGCCGAAATTAAAGGCAAGTTTTGTTGATTATTAAAAGTTTGTATTAAGGAAGATGCTAACACTTTACTTCCGCTAGCGTTGCTAAACTCGTCTCTTGAAACCCAAAAAGAAATGCCCGACCGGATATTGGCAGAATCAGTATCTATTGCATCTACATGAATGGTTATTGCTACATCTGCCGATTGGCTGTTAATAAAATTTGCTTTTTCAACCGGTGTTTGATAAATGTCTGTTTCTCTTGAAAGAACAATATTGATATTGCTATTACTATTAAGTTCTTTAATTTTTTGTGCAATGGCTTGCGTAATATCCTTTTCAAAAATGCCATTACCGTCTGTTGCACCAAAATCTTTACCACCATGTCCGGCATCAATTACAACGGTAATTTTTTTACCGGAATATGGTTTATCAACTAAAGTTTTTGCTTTAAAAGTAAAGGCAACAAACACTAGTGCAGCAAGTGGTAATACCATTATCCGGCTTATATAGCCAGCCTTGGTAGGGGTGTTTTTAGTAAGCATCATCAGTCTGCGTTTAATAGGTGAATAAAAAAATTGATTGGTTAACTTAAAGCGATGCTGCGGATAGGCAGCTTGTAATATCATAGCAGCAAAAGTGCTGCTGTCACCGTCTTTTACCGCTTTTTGGTCTGCAGTAAACTCATGTATCATGTTAATTTCTTTGCGAATAAGCCAGAAAAAAGGGTTGAACCAGCAGGTGATTAATACCATATTTAAAAATATTTTATCGTAGCTGTGTTTTTGGTGTATATGGGCTATTTCGTGTTGTAATATTTGCTGCCCGGTAGTAGAGTGTATATCAATATGAAGGTTCCAAAAAATGAGTTTAAAAAATGAAAATGGCGTGCCTTTAGCTTCGGTTTGTATCAGGCTGATTTCATCAGTTACAATCTTTTTACTTTGTTTGTAAATAATAAAAATTCTACAAAGTGTTACTATAAAATTGATTAGTAAAACACCAACAAATAATAAATAAAGGTAGCCGCCAAATTTTTGCCAGTCAAAGGCATTTGTAGTACTGGTAAGCACAATTTCATCGAGTGAATTGTTATCTGCATTTACAGCCTGTAAAAGTTTTAGTACGGGAGTTTCATTTTGTTGCTGTTGCCAAAAATCTATTTTAATTACCGGAACTATAAGCGATAAAACTACTGCTGACAATAAGAAAAACCTGTTGTAATGGTGAAATACTTTGTTACGAAGGGCCAACCAATAGTAGCCAACTAAAATGCCTGAGCAAACAATTACTTTAATACCATAAAGAAATAGCGGGTTCATATAGAAAAATTTAGGCGTTACGTTTTTTTGTAAGAAATTATTGTAGTATTTATTTGCTATTTAATTGTAGCTAAAAAAGTATTTTGTACAAATAGTACTTTGGTGTTTATCCCTTTTTCTTCAACTCTTTAAGCAATAGTTCCAAATCTGCAACACTTAAATTATTTTCTTGTACCATAAAAGAAACCGCATTACTAAAATTGCCTTCAAAATAACTTTTCACAAAAGTTTTCATTGTGCTTTTGCTATAAATATCCTTGCTTATAAGCGGATAGTATTGATGCATTCTGCCAAATACCTTAATACCCACAAACTCTTTCTCCGTTAATATTTTAATAATGGTTGCCACTGTATTGGTATGTGGCTTTGGTTCTGGCAAGGCTTCTATAATTTCTTTTAAAAATGCTTTATCCAATTTCCAGATCACCTGCATTATTTGTTCCTCTGCTTTTGTAAGTA
>JBBQTZ010000250.1:0-6646 GCA_038234405.1 Chitinophagales bacterium | reverse complement strand
CTTGTTAAGGCAAGGGGTTTATTTGGTGCGCCAGATTTGGTTGTGGAAGTACTGTCACCCGGCACAGCGAGTAAAGATTCAGGTGAAAAAAAAGCTGTTTACGAACAATATGGGGTTAAAGAACTGTTTATTGTAGAGCCTGAATCAAAGCTGGTTAAAGCCTTTTTGTTGCAAAATAATCAATATGACCATCCTGTAATTACTACCGGTTTTTTCAAGTCTAATCTTCTTAAAACTACTATTAAGTTTTAAATTTTTCCATCCAGCAAATCCGGTCTTCTTTCTTTTGTTCTGATGAGGCTTTGCTCCTCCCGCCAGGCATCAATTTTAGCATGGTTACCACTCATTAAAATTGCAGGTACTTTCCAGCCTCTGTATTCTTCTGGCCTTGTATATACGGGTGGCGATAACAGATCATCCTGAAAAGAATCGGTGAGAGCCGAGGTTTCATTGTTTAATACACCAGGTATTAAGCGGCCTATAGCATCTACCATCACTGCTGCTGCCAGCTCGCCGCCACTCAATACATAATCGCCTATAGAAATTTCTTTGGTAATAAAATGATCTCTCACCCGCTGATCTATGCCTTTGTAGTGGCCGCAAATAAGCAATAAATTATTATAAAGCGAAAAATGATTGGCCATTTTCTGGTTAAAGGTTTCACCATCAGGCGTTAAAAAAATTACTTCATCATAAATGGTAGTTTTTTGTAAACTTTCAATGGCATTTACCAATGGTTCTATCATCATTACCATACCTGCACCGCCACCAAATTGGTAGTCATCTACCTGTGCCCTCGGGTAGGTGGTATAATCTCTTACATTAAACACATTTACTTTCAACAAACCTTTATCACCCGCCCTTTTCATTATAGAATGGGCAAAAGGACTTTGCAGTAAATCAGGCACTACTGATAGTATATCTATCTTCATTGTACAAACTTAATTAACAAATATTTCTTATCAATACAAATTGATTATTGGGCTTTTATTTTTTACTTTATTCAAATAATAGCTGTCCCAAAATCTAACGTATGAATAAAATTTTTTATCCTCTTTCTTATTGCATTTTATGTAGCTCCTGTGCTTTTTATACGATGCATACCGGTACAGAAAAAGTAAAATCCATTACTGATATTCCCTTGCAGCCACACCAGCACAATATAGATGTATTTTTTAATGCTGATTTGCCCACACAGCCATTTTATAAAGTGCAAATGATAGAAACTACTGCACCAGATAATGCCAGTTACGAAGATTTGTTAAATGCGCTTAGGCAAAAGGCTCAGGCAATTGGGGTAGATGGGATGATCATTGTTGATAAGCAACAAGCTACTGCCTACCATACTGTATCTGATGCGTTTACAGTTAAGGATACTACTGTTTACAGAGATAGGCAGGTGGCAACTGCCTATCAGCGAATTGCAGCAATTGGTTTAAAATATTTAAGCAATATAGATTATATGAAAACCATTGTAAAGCAAACCATTATTGATTTGTATGAAAATGGGAAGGCCAGAAAACTGGTGGTAAATTTTGACTATTATGGTAATTTGCTGCCTGCCGAAATGGATAAATACGCCGTGGAATTTTACAACGCCCATATTATTCCTTTTGATGCAGAGCGGCATTTGGCGGGCAATATGGCTGGCTGGGAATATAGCTATGATGAAAATAATAAAGTAATGGGATACAGGCTTATGCAGGGTGAATTAATTTATACAAGTGCTCAGGTTCAACTGGCAGTACAATCAAATGTATCCTTTATTGATTATAAATTTTTTAATTTATCCCAGGATAAAAAACAGCCCTTTACGCTGTTGGTGTATAAAGATGAACATGACAAGGTTATTCAAACACAATTGTATAGAAGAAAATTGCTTGTTTGGAAAGAAGTAATTACCTGTAAAGAAAATTTAGTTGTTGGATACAGCCGTTATGCTGAAGAAAATGGTAGCGAAAGGTTATTATTTAAAGCTGATAATTATTTTTATTCCAAGGATGATTTGCCATTGCCCATCCAACCGGTAGCTAATGAAGTAAAGAAATAAAATTAATTGCTCATAGTAAATGATCAAATTTCATTACTGGTAAATCCATCTAAATCTCTTTTATCTTTTTTAGTGGGTCTCCCTTGCTTGCTCATTCGTTTGCCGGTGTTAAAAACTGCCGCCTGAAATTTTATTCTGTCAAGTTCATCTGCTGGCGTAATATCCTGGTAGTATTGTATAGCTTCGGTATATTGTACCCGATGATCGAGTAGGGCAGTTACCTTAATAATCCATCTTTTAGCTTCTGTTTTTACCTCGTATTCATCCGCCACTGAAACCGGTTTGGCAGCTTTTACATTATCGCCTTTAAACTTTACTTTATTTTTATCACAAGCATCTGCCGCCTGGCTCCTGGTTTTAAAAAGCCTGATAGCCCATAAGTATTTATCAATGCGTAGCTTTTCTTTTTCCATCCGGCAAAAATAAAGGCTTTTGCTCAAAGGATGTGATTAGCATAACATACATCACAGCCAAAATCAATTACATTTGAGCTAAAATAACCAAATGAAATCTATACTAATTACATGTTTAACTGCCATTCTGCTAATGGGAATAGCTGGCTGCGAAAAAGAACTGAGTTTTGAAACTGGTACAACGCCTACTGGCACAGGTGGTACAGGCGGAACTGGTGGCACAAATGTAACCGGTGATTTAAGGGCAAAATTTAATGGAACACAATGGGTGGCAAACAGGATGGCTGCGGCAGCAAGGGTAGGAGGCTTAATAAATATTACAGGATTTAGTATTGATAGCAAGGTGCTTACAATTACATTAAAGGATTCTGGTGTACATCAATATACCATCGACTTAAATAGTGCTACCAATGCGGCAGCACTGGTAGATAGCTCTTTGGCAGATAAATCGGCTTTTACTACTAACCAGGGTTCAAATGCTTCAGCATCTGGTGGTACATTGACCATTACAGCAATTGACGTAGTAAATAAAAAGATGTCTGGTACATTTAGTTTTAAGGTTTTTCGATTTGTAGACGGTTTGCAACGGTCTGTTACGGAAGGTTCATTTACTAATATTTCTTATAGTACAACGCTTCCTCCTGCCAATACAAATGATTTGTTTACTGTAAAAATTGATGGGGCAGTTTATACACCGCCTACCATATTGGGTTTAGCTGTTACAGCACTCGGTAACATTGCAATAAACGGTACAGATGCACAAGGCGTAAAAACAGTTGCGTTATATTTTCCAATAAATATAGTGGCTGGCACTTATCCATTAGGCTCACTTGGGGCAGATTATTATGCACAGTACAATCCTAATAGTACTACTTTTTTATTATCAACAGCAGGGTCACTTACCATTACTACACACAATACCGCTACTAAAAGAATAACCGGTACATTTAATTTTACTGCTGCATCTTTATTTGGTACGGGTGCTGCGGTTGTATTAACAGAAGGTAAATTTGCTGTTAGTTATCAATAATTTATTTGTACTCTTAAAGTTTATTTATACAAAAAGCCCCGAAAACTTCGGGGCTTTTTGTATAAATTTTGAAAGGTGTTAAAATATGTATCTTAATCCAAACTGCATTTGCCAGCGTGAAATAAGATCTGGGCTTGAATTGAAAGTACTTCTTGTAGAAGGATCAAAAGTGAAAACAGGTTCACCAGAACCAGTAAACCGATTGACAGAAATTGGCTGGAAGAAGCCTGAGTTTGTTGCAACTCTTCTTACTCCCCAGCCACTGTTAAGCATATTTCCGAAATTCTGAATATCCAGGCTTACCTGTATTGTTCTTTTTTTAGCTCCGGTTCCAAAATTGAAATCCTGTAGCAAGCGAACATCCAATTGTCCAAACCATGGGGTTTGCCCTTCATACTTTCCTGTGTGTTGGCCCCTGCGTTTGTTAAGATAATCATCTCCTGCTATGTAATTTTTAAAGGTAGCCTTTTGTACATCTGCAGATTGGGTAACTCCAAAAACATCTGAATAGGAATCAAATTGCATGTTGTTAATTTCTCCATCAGTGGGCACATAAAACAAATCGTTTGTATTGGAGCCATCATTATTGATATCACCACCATACACATAAGCAAAACGGTCGCCGCTTACCCAATTAGCAAAGAAAGAAATGGTAGTCCCAAACTTTTTATTTTCTCCATAGTCAAAACGCTTAATACCTGCCAATACAAAACGATCCCTGTTTCCATAAAGGGATGTTGAATTTATAGCTGCATTTGCATTATTTAAAATCGGGTTCCTGTCAAATGCATCGCTGGAAATTTCTGCAGAGATGGAACTGGCATCTTTTGAAATTAAATAATTGTAAGAAGCCTGCAAATAAAAATTATTTTTAAATGCCTGCTGTGCCTGCACACTCACATTAAACTGGTATCCTTTATTAGTGTTGGTAAATACATAAGTTTGATTTGCAAATTGACCGTCTGTACCTTTATCTGTAGCTTTATAAATACTTCTTCTATCGCCTGTACCGGAATTAAGCACGCCTGTTGGTGTACCCAAATTATAATTGCGTACCATCTGCGCTTTTCTATCTTTTGAGTAGGCAATATCAGCCGTAAAAACTGTTCCGGCAGGTATTTTAAAATCAAGACCCAAATTGCTTCTCCATATTTGTGGCCATCTAAAATTGCTTGCTGTAGCATTATAAAAACCTGTGTAAGGGTTTGCTTGCTGGTTACCTAACCAAACAAATGGAAAACGCCCTGTAAACAAACCGGTTCCACCTCTTAACTGAACTGTTTTATCACCCTTTACATCCCAGTTAAAACCAATTCTCGGAGAGAATAATGGTGTTTTAGTAGGGAATTTTGTATTATCTAATTCTTTGCCAACGCCATTGGTTATTCTTTTACCATTTTCATCGAATAATACCTGGTCTTGATTGTTAGGGAATGTAGGGGATCCTTCGTTATAAGCACCAGTGAACCTATCATTAGTAAACACAGGATCTTTAAAACTTGCATTACCATAGGTAGGTGCATCTATCCTTAAACCGTAAGTAAGAAGAAAGTTTTTTGAAGCCTTCCATTCATCTTGGGCATATACTGAAATTTGGCCTACAGTAAGTTTATAAGAAGTCCACTGTTGAATTGAGTCTCTGTACTTTGCATAATTAACATCGTAGTCTAAAGGCCGGAATCCAAAAATAAAAGGGCCGCCAACAGGCACCTGTGTTCTAAAATCATTAATACTGGCTTGAGAAAATATTGCAGGGCCGTAACCTTGAAGATTGAATGAATTAAAAAATTTGAAAGATTCGTAAGAAGCACCAAATGTAAGCGTATGTTTTGGGAGAATTATATTAAAATTGTTTGTTACCTGTAGTGCATCTTGCTTTAGTACATTATTTATTGAAAAAGGTTCATGCCCGGCTATTATATAACGTACATTATTTTTTGTAAGATTAATTACCGGAAAGGGAGAAGATAGTGGATCTCTGTTATCTCTAAAACTTGTATAAACAAGCCTCAGCTTATTGGCAAATTTATTACCCCAGTTCGATTTTAATTCTGTACCAAATGAGTGAAGTTTGTTACTAATACCATATCCGGAATTTCTAAATTGCAGGGTGTTAAAATCTGGTCCACGCCTGCCAATAGCACTTGGATGTGCAGGTTTTTCCTTCGAAGCATCTAATCCATTATAAGTAAATGATAAGCTATTGTTGTTGTTGATTACCCAATCTAATTTTGCCAGCCACTTGTAGCTTTTTTGTTTGTAATTAAAGCCCTGGTAATCGCCTGTTTCGTATCCAAATCTATTTTTAAGAATACTTCTTACAGCATCTAAATCTGTCTGCAAAACCCTTGAGGTATTAGACTTACCAATGTTTGTAGAATTTTGCGCCACAAAACCAGTAGGTGCATCGTTTCTTTGCTCCGTCTCAAAATTTACAAAGTAAAATAATTTGTCTTTTTTTAATGCACCACCAAATGCCAAACCAGTTTGGTATTGATCAAGTTTTGGCACTACTATTTCATTGCCATTTACCTTTTTACCGGTAAGTCCTTCATTTCTGTAAAAACCATATACCGTACCGGCAAAGGTGTTGGTACCAGATTTGGTGACGGTGTTAATGCCTGCACCTGTAAAGCCTGCCTGCGTTACATCATAAGGAGCTATGTTTACCTGAATTTGGTCTATTGCATCTAAAGAAACTGGCTGAGAACTTGTCTGTCCACCGGGCGTTGGCGCATCAAGCCCAAAGGGGTTATTGAAAACTGCACCATCTAGTGAATAGTTGTTATACTGTCCATTTCTTCCTGCAAAGGAGGTTCCGTTAAAAGTAGAAGATGCTGATGGAGTAAGCCTGGTAAAATCATCTGCCGATCTTGAAATGGTTGGTAACTGCCTTAACTGTTTTGAGCTAATATTAGTTGATGCACCAGTTCTTTTATTGTCAAATATTTTTGACTTACTGCTTACGGTAACTGTTTGAAGACCTACTTCATTACTGCCAAGACTAAAATCTATTGCTGTGTTTTGGCCCAATTCCAGGAAAATATTATCTTCTGTTTTTTCCTGAAACCCTGTAAAAGTTACTGTTATTTTATATGGTCCGCCTACCCTAAGATTGGGAACCATAAAGCTACCATTAGATTGCGTGGTAGT
>JBBQTZ010000249.1:0-6649 GCA_038234405.1 Chitinophagales bacterium | reverse complement strand
AGCTCGTAGCTCACAGCTCTTAGCTCACAGCTCTTAGCTCACAGCTCACAGCTCTTAGCTCACAGCTCAAACCCTAAACTCATCACTCATCAATTATAAACCATGCAATACGGAGATTTTTATTATCCCATACCAGTAAATGAGCCGGTACTTACTTATGCGCCAGGCAGTAAAGAAAAGTTAGCACTAAAAGAAGTGTTAAAAGAGCTAAAAAGTAAAAAAGTAGATGTGCCCATGTACATTGGCAGCGAAGAAGTTCGTACCGGTAAAAAACACGAGATTCGTCCGCCACATGAGTTAAAGTGCTTACTTGGCCATTATCATACAGGTGATGCAAGCCATGTAAAAACAGCCATTGCTGCAGCATTAAATGCAAAAGATAAATGGGCAAATGCCAGTTGGGAAAACAGGGCCAATATATTTTTAAAAGCTGCCGATTTATTGGCCACCAAATACCGCTTTCACATTAATGGAACCACCATGCTTGGGCAAAGTAAAAATTGTTACCAGGCAGAAATTGATGCAGCTTGTGAGTTGATTGATTTTCTGCGGTTTAATGTGCATTTTTTAAGTGAGATCTATCGCCAGCAACCAATAAGTGGCGCAGGTATGAATAATAGGATGGAGTACCGTCCGCTTGAAGGATTTGTACTCGCCATTTCGCCCTTTAATTTTACTGCTATTGGTGGTAATTTACCAACAAGTGCGGCCATGTGTGGTAATGTAGTAATTTGGAAATGTGCCTATACCCAGGTGTACAGTGCGCAAATGTTTATGAAGATTTTGAAAGAAGCTGGCTTGCCGGATGGGGTAATCAATCTTGTTTTTGTAGATGGACCTACACTTGGTGAAGTATGTTTTAACCATGTTGACTTTGCCGGTATACACTTTACAGGTAGCACGGGTGTTTTCAATTATATGTGGAAAATAATCGGTGCCAATATGAGCAACTATAAATCTTACCCAAGAATAGTAGGAGAAACAGGAGGTAAAGATTTTGTAATAGCACACAAAACTGCTAATCCGGATGTAGTGGTAGCAGCACTTGCAAGAGGTGCATTTGAGTACCAGGGGCAAAAATGCAGTGCCGCTTCAAGGGCTTATATCCCTTCCAATATTGCAGATGAAGTTAAAAAGAAACTGGTAGCTGCCATTAAAACCATGAAGATGGGAACGGTAGAGAATTTTACAAATTTTATCAATGCAGTAATTGATGAAAAAAGCTTTGATAAATTGGAAGCTTATATAAAGTCTGCTGCAAAAAAAGATAGTGGTGCTAAAATATTGGTGGGTGGCAAATGCGATAAATCAAAGGGCTATTTTATTGAGCCTACAGTTATAGAAGCTGCCGATTCCAAATATGTAACCATGTGTGAGGAGCTTTTTGGCCCGGTGCTTACCATCCATATATATGATGCAGATAAATTTGAAGATGCGTTAAAACTAGTGGATAGCACATCGCCTTATGCCCTTACAGGTGCTGTAATTGCCAACGACCGCTATGCAGTAGAATTGGCCACCAATATGCTGAGAAACAGTGCTGGTAATTTTTACATCAACGATAAACCAACCGGCGCCGTTGTTGGCCAACAGCCGTTTGGTGGTGCAAGGGCAAGTGGTACCAACGATAAAGCAGGCTCTCAGCTCAACTTGTACAGGTGGTTAAGTGCCAGAACCATTAAAGAAACATTTGTGCCTGTTACAGACTACAGGTATTCATTTTTGGAAGAGGCGTAAATAAAGCCGGTAATTACAAAGAATGAGTTGCAGCAATAGTACAATACCTGCATAAATTTTAGTGATGATTCATGCAAATAAATAGCCCTCTTAAAAACAGGGCTTTTTTTATTCAGTTATTCAAAATAAATTCGCCGATAAATATATTTTACTTGAAAATTATTTTAGACAGGCAACAACTGCATCTTATCTTAATCAGGCTGTCGCATCAGCTTACAGAAAATCATCTGCATTTAAATGATGTGGTATTTATAGGCTTGCAACCAAGAGGCTTGCAGGTAAGTAAATTGATGGTACAGCATATACAGACCTTATATCCCTCCGAAAAAATTAATTACGGCATTTTAGATATTACGTTTTACAGAGACGATGTAAGAAAAGAATTACACAAAGCCAGTAAAACTGATATACCATTTTCTGTGCAGGATAAAAAGGTTATTTTAATTGATGATGTACTGTACACAGGGCGCACCATCAGAGCCGCTTTGGATGCTTTGCAAGACTTTGGCAGACCCCAAAAGGTAGAATTGTGTGTGTTGGTAGATAGGCGTTTTAACCGGGAGTTGCCCATTCAGCCCGATTATTTTGGCATTGCCATAGATACCCTTACCTCTCAAAAAGTGAAGGTGGAGTGGGATAAAGAACAGGTGATTTTGTACTAAATTTTATTATTTATATTGTAGCTTTAAAAATTAATGCAACTATCTACCAAACATTTATTAGGCATTAAAGATCTTTTGCCACAGGATATATCCCTCATTTTATCTACCGCAGCCCAGTTTAAAGAAGTACTACAACGCCCGGTTAAAAAAGTGCCTTCTTTACGGGATGTTACCATCGTAAATTTATTTTACGAAAGCTCTACCCGTACCAGAATTTCTTTTGAGTTGGCAGAAAAACGGCTTAGTGCAGATACCATTAACTTTACTGCTTCAGGTTCATCTGTTTCCAAGGGCGAAACATTACTCGATACCGTTAACAACATACTCAGTATGAAAGTAGATATGGTGGTAATGAGGCATAGTGCAAGCGGCGCACCCCATTTTTTAGCAAAACACATTGATGCTGCCATTGTAAATGCCGGCGATGGTATTAATGAACATCCAACACAGGCTTTGTTAGATGCGTTTTCTATTACTGAAAAACTGGGAGCTTTGGAGGGTAAAAAAATTGTATTGATTGGCGATATTATGCACTCAAGGGTTGCATTAAGCAATATTTATTTATTAAAAAAGATGGGGGCTGAGGTGATGGTTGCCGGTCCGCCTACGCTGATACCACAGTATATAAAAGAAGCGTTGGATGTGCAGGTGGAATATAATCTTGAAAAAGCTTTACAATGGTGCGATGTTGCCAATGTGCTCAGGATACAATTAGAACGCCAAAACCAGGTATTATTCTCTTCCTTGCGGGAATATAATCTTGCTTATGGTGTAAATAGAAAGTTATTAGAAAAATTAAATAAAGAAATTGTAATTATGCACCCCGGGCCTATTAACCGTGGGGTAGAAATAGACAGTGATGTGGCAGATAGCAAGCAATCTATCATTTTGCAACAGGTAGAAAATGGTGTTGCAGTAAGGATGGCCGTTTTGTATTTGTTAAGTCCCCGGGCGCCTATGGCTGTAGTTAAGTAAGTAACAATTAATACTTAATAAATGAATTTTACGCAGTTGTTGGTTACTGTGCCAACTGCTAAACTAAAATTTACTTCCTGGCTTGCCGGGGTTAAATAATTTATTCATTATGCGTACAGGTTTATTTCCCGGCACATTTGATCCGGTTACATTGGGTCATATTGATATCATTGAAAGAGCAATGCCATTATTCGATAAAATAATTATAGGTATTGGAAGTAATAACAGCAAAGTGCCCATGTATTCACAAGCGCAACGTTTACAATGGTTAAAAGATATTTATAAAGATGAACCTAAAGTAGATGCAGTAGTTTATGACGGACTTACCGTAAATTGTTGCAAAGAAGTGGGCGCCAACTACATTATTCGTGGTATCCGTTATGTAAACGACTTCGAATATGAAAAAGCAATTGCCGATATGAACCGTAGCATTACAGCCGGTAAAATTGAAACCGTTTTCTTTACCTGTTTACCTCAATATACTTCAATAGCCTCAACCCTTGTGAGAGATGTAATAAAAAATGGGGGCAGTGTATCCCAGTTTTTACCTGCCGTAGTAAATGATTACATTAACAATATTTAAAAATTTCAAATCAAAATTCTATGTCTATCTGGTTTAACAAATCTCTTAAAGTAACTGATTTATCTGCCATAGAGCCTGGCACCATGGCCGAATTTTTAGGTATGGAGTGGACAGAGCTTGGAGAAGATTTTGTAAAAATTAAAATGCCTGTAGATCAACGGACCAAGCAGCCTTATGGCCTTTTGCATGGTGGCGCAAGTTGCGCTATGGCAGAAACTGCTGGCAGTGTAGCTTCGCAATTGGTATTAGACCCAAATAAATTTATTTGTGTTGGCCTCGAAATTAATGCCAATCATATACGTAGCGCAAGGCACGGATTTGTTACAGCGATAGCAAAACCTTTGCATATTGGTGGAACTACGCATGTGTGGGATGTAAAAATATATGATGATAACAACCAGTTGATTTGCATCAGCAGGCTTACATTGGCAATACTAAATAAAGCATTTTAATTACTAAGGCGTATTAAAAAACTGAGCTAAAATATCTTTTATAGAAGGATAAGTATTAGATAAAGGGTCGTTAATATCTTTTGTAGCTACCCATTTTATCTGATCTATATTTTCTTGTGTTTGTGGTACTAACGTTTGTTTGGAGGGGCATGTAATATAATACCAATGCGTAGTTTTAAGGAAATGTTTTCCATAAGCATTGTATGTATGGTATGTTTCTCCTATTTTTTGCTCAATAGTTAGCAAAGTTACGCCCGTTTCTTCCTCAACCTCCCTTTTGGCACAATCAGCAATATCTTCATTTTGCTCTACTTTGCCCTTTGGTAAATCCCACTTGTTTAATCTGTAAATAAAAAGCAGCTCTTTTTTATCATTTTGAACAATGCCGCCGGCTGCTTCTATCAAATCGAAATGCTTAAAAAACTTTTTTTGTAGCATTCCCAGGTCTTCGTGCAGTAATACGCCTGCATGAAATTGTTCTTTTTTTATTTCGTGCAGCAGCGAATTAATGGCCGGTGTAGAAATTTCATCAATAAAAATTGCCTCAGGATGGTGAAGTATTTCCTTTACTTCATCATTAATCTCATCGCATAAGTACACGGGTTTTTCATCAAAATATATTTTTATAAACATTGCTTGTACAATTATGAGGTTAAAATTTAATTTGTGATAACATTTTGTCTTTAAAGCTGGTTTTCAGCAATCAAGCTCCATAGTTTTTCTTACTTTGCACCATGACCAATGAAAAAGCGGTAGCAGAGAAACTGCTACAAATTAATGCAATTAAACTAAACTTACAACAGCCTTATACCTGGGCAAGTGGCTGGAAAAGCCCAATTTATTGCGATAACAGAAAGGTTTTATCTTTTCCATACACCAGAGATTTTATCAAAAGTGAAATGTGCAACCTTGTATTTGAAAAATTTCCGGATGTAGATATTCTTGCAGGTGTTGCCACAGCAGGTATTCCGTGGGGTGCAATGGTAGCCGATCAGTTAAAGTTACCTTATATTTATGTGCGTCCAAAACCAAAAGAGCATGGTTTAGGTAATCAGATAGAAGGATTATATGAAAAAGGACAGCGGGTTTTGGTAATAGAAGATTTGATATCAACCGGTAAAAGCAGCTTACAGGTGGTAGATGTATTAAAATCTGAGGGGCTGATAATAGCAGGGATGGTTTCGATATTTACCTACGGCTTTCAGGTAGCTGCTGATGCCTTTGCTGCCGCCGGCGTTGTTCAGTACTCGCTTACAAACTATGGCACGTTGATTGAACTTGCTATTGAAAAAGGGATTGTAACGGCAGATCAACAAAATACTTTGCTCAATTGGCGACAAAGCCCACACACCTGGAACAATTTTTAATTACATAAAAAAACAAAACAATGAAAGCAATTAAATTAGGAATTTTATTTTTAGCAGTATCAATTACAACTGCGTTTGGCCAGGCTAAAACTGTACAAAAAGTAGTTATTAGCACACCTACTGTACAGTGCGAAATGTGTAAAGACAAAATAGAAAAATACCTTACCCGTGAGCCCGGCGTATCTGCAGTAAAAGTGGACTATAAGAAGAAAACAACCACGGTAACTTATCTTACAGACCGAAACAATATTGAGCAATTAAAGACGGCTATAGCAAATGCAGGATACGATGCAGATGATGTTACAGCAGATGAAGTTGCCTATAAAAAGTTACCTAAATGTTGTAAAAAGCCTGCCGAAAAAGAAACAAAAGACGCAGAGAAGAAAAACTAAATAATTGTATTGTACTAAAAGTGAGCCGTCTTAACAGACGGCTTTTTTGTTTTGGTAACCATAGTTAAAGATGTAAAGGCAAAAATAATTAAGGCGATCACCTTATATCTTCTGTTAAAACACAGGGTAAAGTGGCCTGTAAAATAAGCAAAATCTGTGCAGTTTACATAAAATTGGTTTGTGTCTGTCCGCATGGTTGCAAAGTAAAATAAGCTAAATTTGTACAGTTTACATTATACGCTAGTGAGCTCACCAAAGCAAAGACGTGCAATAAAAATGGTTTATGGCAGGCGTACTCTCTTACTATATAAGGTTTATTTGGCTAGAAAATAACCTGTATTCGTTCACTTATCATCATACACTAGTTAGCTCAATAAAGCAAAGACGTGCAATAAAAATGGTTTATTGTAGGCGTACTCTCTTACCAAATATGGTTTATTTGGCTAGATAAATAATCTGTCTTTGTATAGTTTATTTACCG
>JBBQTZ010000248.1:0-6776 GCA_038234405.1 Chitinophagales bacterium | reverse complement strand
AGAACTTACACAACCAGAAACCATCAAAGCATTTATCTATACTGCCCAAAATATTTTGGTGAAAGAGCAGATTGTACAAGGTACCAGAGGTAATAATTTAGTCAATATCAATCTGCAAGGATTAATACCTGGCTATTACAGCATCCGGCTTGTATATGGCAATAAGGTTTGCTATAGCCGGTTTTATAAAATCTAAGTTTATTTGAGGGTTTTACATACATAAAAACCTACAGTCTCTACTGTGGGTTTTTTAGGGAGCATTTCAAATTGGCGCAGCGCCCGGTGTTTGGTTAGGCCACCCATCACGGCCCAGACCCTGTCGGGTGTTTTCACCGTCCGAAATCCGGAGCCACAATTTGAAATGCACCCGTTTTTTAACCAATAAACCTAAATCTCCCATCAACCTATATCTCCCATCAACCTATATCTCCCATCAACCTATACTGTATCACCCATAAACCTATATCTCCCATAAACCTATATCTCCCATAAACCTGTATCTCCCAAAAACCTATAGCTCTCATAAACCTATATTTCCCATAAACCTATAGCTCCCATAAACCTATATCTCCCATAAACCTATATCACCCATAAACCTATATCACCATAAACCTATAGCTCCCATAAACCTTTATCTCCCAAACAACTTATCCAGTTCACTCTTTTTAAACGCAGTATAAGCAGGTTTACCATTGGGCGTAATATTAGGCGCATCACATTGAAAAAGATCGTAAATAAGTGTATTCATTTCCTTTAAGGTAAGTGCTGTGCCAGCTTTTATAGATTGCTGCCAGGCAAGGGAGCGCAAAAGTTTTTCCCGCTTGCTGTATTTTAAATCGGTACTAAAATGTTTGTATTGTTCCAGCATTTTTTCAATAGCTGTTTTTTCGCTGCCCTGGTGTACATCTGCCGGCGTTCCCTGTACTAAAAAGGTTTGTTTGCCAAAAGGCTCAATATGGTAACCCAAGTAATGCAAATCGGGGAGTAATTCGCTTAACAATGCCACATCTGCGGCAGCCAACTCAATAGTAACAGGAAAAAGACTTTGTTGTATGGCAATAGGTTTGCCATTGGTAGCTTTTATAAAACGCTCATACAACACCCTTTCGTGGGCATTTTGCTGGTGTATAAGCAAGTAGCCCTCATCATTTTGTACAATAATGTAGCTGTTGTGTATCTGCAACAGCGAATGTAAATCTACCGTTACACCATGTAAACTGTTTTTTTGCTCATAGCTTACCCCCAATGGTTTAAAAGCTGCTGCCAGCTCAAAACTTGTGGCTCTTTGCTCGCCGCCAACGGTTTCCTGTTCGCCATCTACCGCTTTTTGTTCAAAGGTTTTTGCTGCCGGTTCATAAAAATCTTTCCAGTGCTTTAGTTCACTTTTTTTCTCTATAAAATGGGCCTGGTTTTTTTGGGTAAAAGTGTTGTAGAGAGAAGAGGATGCTGCGGCTGCTTTTTTATCTTCGGTAAATGGTTTAGCTACTGCATCCAATTGCTGTATGGAGGCATCCAATTCAAAATCGAGGGTTGGTGTTATACTAAATTGTGCCAGTGCATGCTTTACCGCACTGCGTATAAAGGCATACACAATTTTTTCATCCTCAAATTTTATTTCCTGTTTGGTTGGGTGTACATTAATATCTACCAGTGCCGGATCAAGCTCCATAAACAAGGTGTACATAGGGAAACTATCTTTGGCAATCATTCCTTCAAACGCATTCATCATGGCATGATTAAGGTATGCACTTTTTATAAACCGGTTGTTTACAAAAAAATATTGATCGCCACGGGTTTTTTTGGCTGTTTCGGGTTTACCTACAAAGCCATAAATATTCATGTAATCACTTTGCTCTTGTATAGTTACCAGTTTGGCACTGTAGTTATTGCCTAAAATTTGTACGATGCGTTGTTTAAGATTACCTCTTTCTAAGTTAAAAACCTGCTGCCCGTTGCTGGTAAGCGTAAAGAGAATATCCGGAAAAGACATGGCCACCCTTATAAATTCATCAATGATGCAGCGAAGTTCTGCTGCATTGGTTTTTAAAAAATTCCGCCTTGCCGGTACGTTAAAAAACAAATTTTTCATAGCAATGCTGGTGCCCTGCTGCCAGGCAATAGGCTCTTGCTTTTTTACGGTGCTGTTGTCTATTTCAATAAAAGTGCCTGTGGTATCAGCTTCTTTACGGGTTTTTAATTCTACCTGCGCCACGGCTGCAATACTTGCCAAAGCTTCTCCACGAAAGCCCATGGTTTTTATATGAAACAGATCGTCAATATTTTTTATTTTAGAAGTAGCGTGCCGCTCAAAGCTCATACGGGCATCGGTTTCGCTCATACCCTTGCCATTGTCTATTACCTGCACCAACGCCTTGCCTGCATCGTTTACAATCAGTTGAATATCGGTAGCACCTGCATCTACTGCATTTTCCAGTAGTTCCTTTACAGCACTTGCCGGCCGCTGTATTACTTCGCCGGCGGCTATTTGGTTGGCTATATTATCGGGTAATAATTGTATTATATCTGGCAAAATTTCTTATTATTTGCAGCAAATTTACAAATATAAAAATGGGGGATAAGGCTAAAAGGGCAATAATTTTAAACCGGCAACAAAAGCCATCTTTTTATAAAATTCTTTTTGCTGTTGATTTGTTTGATAGCATTAAACCATTGAGGTTGCTAATGTTTACAATGCCGGGCCTTTTTCCTATAGCAAAGCTACCAAGTGTATCACTGGTTTGCAGGGCTTTTGCACCATTAATAGTAGCCCATTGCAGCAGGGTTTGCAGTGGTAGGTGGGCAAAATGCTTTTGCAGGGTTTTCATCTCTTCCAAAATACTTAGTTGATGATTAGCTGCCAAACTATCTGTACCCAACACGATGCTGCATTGCTGCTTTAGCAGGGTATCAACATCGGGCAATTGACCGGTAATGTACAAATTGGCATTGGGGCAAAGGCAGTAATGGGTAGCTATTGGTTGATAGGCATTTATTGTTTGCAGTCCATCGGCAGTGGTTAAAGGTTGCCGGAGTTTGGCTGCGGTTTTAAGGCTGAGGGTGTGCTGTTTTTCAAACACAATATCATTGGCAGTTGTACAAACATTGTGTACCAATATAAGCGATTGATAGTTTTGTAAAGCTGGTAAATAGGTTTGCAGACTGCTTTTTCCACTTGCAGTAAAGCCGGTAGCATCAATGTTCATTTGTTGGTACATTGCTAAAAAATCTCCTTCCTTTTTTAGAAACAGTTCATTTTCTGCGGCGGTTTCCTGGTTATGGATAGTGACGATTTTATTATTTGGATACCTGTTAATTAGCTCAAATAATGGGGGAGATACTGAATAAGGTGCATGCGGTACAATAGAATTTGCAGGTAGCAGGGCTGAAAATACCTTATAAATACCTTCGCTGCTGGCAAACCGGCTTGCTGCTATTGCGCCAATAAAGCCGCTTGTTTCTATAAAATTGTGGTATTGCAGCCTGTGCCTGCTTTTTTGAGCAATGGTAATGGCATTGTTGCAGATATCTCCCACGGCAACAATACCGTTTTTAAACATGTCATTTTCTGCTGTTTCTATTGCCGCTACAATTGTTGCTTCGTCAATATTTCTTTCAAAAATAACTTTCAATAAAAAATTGGTGAGGCCGGTATTTTGAGGAATATAACCCTTCATGTGCGAAAGTTCCAGGTGGCAGTGGGCATTTATAAAACCCGGACAAAGCATTCCGCTAAAATTTTCAATTAAATCGCCTGCATCTTCCCATGCTACAAAATCAATGATAGTGCCATTTTTATCTGTAATGAGCACTTTATTGCCTGGCAATATTTCTTGTCCGGTAAAAATGTAATCGGCTGTAAATTTTCTGTACAAAATGATTGGTTGAGATACTGTAAATTTGCCGCTGCCTATACAACAAGCAAATGAAACTACTATTGCGTTGTTGTTAAAGGTAGGCGGTACAAGTGTTTCAAAAAAATTGCACTATCATGGTT
The DNA here is from genome assembly GCA_038234405.1 of Chitinophagales bacterium. Classification (GTDB taxonomy): domain Bacteria; phylum Bacteroidota; class Bacteroidia; order Chitinophagales; family Chitinophagaceae; genus Ferruginibacter. Next base: position 2,782 of record JBBQTZ010000248.1, on the reverse strand, counting down.
TATAGAAATGTACCATAGCTTGTTAAGTTGAACACAAAATTTTTAATCAAATCATAAATAATTCGCCTTTGAGCGATAATTGATAGTATGTTAGATAAATTAGATGCCATAAAAGGAAAGTTTGACAATTTGGGTGTATCACTTACTAACCCCGAAATTGTTAGTGATAATAAACGCTTTACAGCCATCAGTAAAGAGTACCGTGGCCTGGAAAAGATTGTAGAGGCAAGAGATGCTTATGTAAACCTGCTGGAAGATATTGACTTTAACAAGGAAGTGCTCAACAGCGATGATGCTGAAATGAGGGAACTAGCCAAGCAGGAACTACCAGACCTTGAGGTAAAAAAAGAAGAGTTGGAAAAACAGCTTCGTAATATGCTGATACCTAAAGATCCTTATGATGAGAAAAATGCGATTCTTGAAATAAGGGCTGGTACCGGTGGTGATGAGGCTTCTTTATTTGCTGGTAACTTACTTAGAATGTATTTAAAATACTGTGAAAAAAAGGGTTGGAAAACAGCCCTGCTCAGCGAAAGTGAAGGAACAGTTGGGGGCTACAAAGAGGTACAACTAGAGGTAGTGGGAGATGATGTATATGGCACATTAAAATTTGAAAGTGGTGTACACCGGGTGCAGCGGGTACCAGACACGGAAGCTAGTGGCAGGGTACATACCAGCGCCGCAACGGTTGCTGTAATGCCGGAGGCTGATGAAATAGATTTTGAATTGAAGGAAAGTGATGTAAAAATGGAAACTGCCCGCAGTGGCGGTGCCGGCGGACAGAATGTAAACAAGGTAGAAACCAAGGTTTTTTTAACCCATAAACCAACCGGCCTTGTTGTAATGTGCCAAACAGAACGTAGCCAGTTGGGTAATAAGGAAAAAGCTATGGATATGATGCGAACCAAATTATACGATGAAGAAGTGCGCAAAGCTGAAGAAGCCATCTCACACAAAAGAAAAAGCCTTGTAAGTACAGGTGATAGAAGTGCTAAAATACGCACCTACAATTATCCACAAGGCCGGGTAACAGACCACCGTATTGGCCTCACTGTATATAATTTAGATGATGTACTTAATGGCAATGTGCAAGATTTTATAGAAGCATTACAATTTGCAGAAAATGCAGAGAAGCTAGCTACTCAAAGCTAGTAAATACACTGTAAAAGTTTTATGTGCAAAATTCGGGTTTAAATGGTTAAGCCGGGTTTCTGTTGACAGAGCCACCGCATGAGGCTGAGCTATGGTTGTGTGTTTTTATAAGCCACTTATTGCTATAGCAAAAAATGCTAATAATGTTTTGATATATTAAAAGCTGTTTGTACATTGTACAAAAATTTGAATAATGCTTGAAAATCTTTTTAACTTAATTAAAGATCAGGGTACAGATGTAGTCATCAATAACCCGGTAATTCCCAACGACCAAAATAATGCTGTAATTGCCGATGCTACCAACTCAGTAGCTACTGAATTACAGGGCGCCTTGGCTGGCGGCAGCCTGCAAAGTGTTTTATCAATGTTTGGCAACAACAATAATGGAAATAGTGGGGTAAATAGTATGCTTAATAATCCCATTGTAAGTAATATAATCAGCAGTTTTACCCATAAGCTTACCAATAACCATGGCATAGCCGAAGGTCAGGCAAGCGGTATTGCCCAAAATCTTATTCCAAATGTAATAAGCAGCCTTGTTAGCAAAACAAATAACCCTGCAGATAGCAGTTTTAATATTAATGGCATTATAAATGCTTTAACAGGAGGTGGAGGGGTTATACAGGCTTCAGGCGGATTTGATTTGCAAGGCATTGTTGGCAAATTTACCAATGGTAGTCTTGATACTGATGGAGATGGGCAGATAGAAATAAGCGATATTATAAGCAAAGTAACCGGAGGAGCTCAACAACAACAGGCAAGTGGTGCAGGCGGCGGTTTTATGGACATGATTAAAGGTTTTATGAAATAGACTTTTAAAAAAATGTTAAACAATTGATTTATTGTAAAAATGACAACCAAGCAATCAATATTTGTTTTACTTTTACAATATCAAAATAAAAAATAGAAATTAAAGTTTGAAGGATTATAATAAAAGGTTCTTTGTTTCGTTTTAGAATAGAAGATGAGTTGTGAATATTTTAACAACAGAAAAATTAGATGGCATTTGATTTGGAATAGTATAAATGAAACACACAAAATAAAAAATTAAGATTTTCTCATAAGCAGTTAGTTTTGGTAAACGGCCCCGATTTCCATCGGGGCTTCTCTTTGCCCCAAACTTTTTTAAACCTGGTAAAAAAGCTACACCGGAGTTAAATAATTACAGTAACACACTTATTGCCTGCTATTACATTATTCCAAAACGCTTACTTATGCAGTTTCAAATGATTTTAGAAGCTTTTAAAAGCTTTCAAAAGAAGCAATCATAAAAATTCAACCAATATCTTGGGTTAAAATATGCTGTAAAACTGCGGGCAAATTTTACTGTGTGATATATAACTGTATAATATTTTAAAAAAAACCTGTACCATATTTTTTGTAATAGCACTAAATAGCAACTTGTAGATGATAAGCTATTTTAGGCATGTAGTCTAAAACCAATGCCATGTGTGGTTTCCAGCATAATAGAAGGATGTGCTTTAAAATACTTGCGGAGCCTTGTAATAAATACGTCCATGTAGTCTAAAACCAATGCCATGTGTGGTTTCCAGTACAATAGAAGCATGTGCTTTAAAATACTTGCGGAGCCTTGTAATAAATACATCCATGTAGTCTAAAACCAATGCCA
>JBBQTZ010000247.1:0-6804 GCA_038234405.1 Chitinophagales bacterium | reverse complement strand
ATCCTTTTTACGTGAAAATTTCTTTGACGTGCACTATCAGGCAAAACCCGCCGCCCACATTATCAACTTAGGCCATGGTCACCTGTGGAGGTTGGCGGTTGATCATCCTGAAAGTAAAGTTCTTCCTTGTATTCACCGTGCGCCAGAAGAAAAATCCGGACAAACCCGGCTGATGATGATCTGTTAAAATAAATGCAAAAAAATTAGCAACGTTTTCAACTGGAAACGAGCAGTGTTAAAAACGTTGCTGGAAATCTTATTTTGGAAGGTGAAAACTTTCGGCTGTGGTACTAAGTGGTGCATGCAATTTGAGGCAAAATATAAATAGAATTATTACTTTACTTATTTTCATTTTTTGTTGTATAACTTCTTTCTGTCAAAACTCTCCAAAACAATTTTATGTTGACAAAGCGAATTCGCATTTTTTATACCTCTTTGGAACATTTGATGATGTAAGTTTTTAATTTTTTAACACTCTTCACCATATCATTCAAAAAATTAATCAGTCAGCGGTTCCATATATTGAGGGAGAGAAAAGCAACTCAATGAATTCAACACCTTAGAAACATTTGTTAAAATGAGATTAAAATAAATGGAAAGCTATTCTAACAAATAGACAAAACTCATTATCAAAAAATTTGCCATAAAGTATAATGGTAAAAGTTATTATTAGTTGTTACTACCGTGGTAAGACACCTGTTTTATAAACAAATACTGATTTAAAAACACACAAATGGTAGGTTTATTGTTAATCCTTTACATAATGATAAATAAAAACTACACCTCACAGCCAGAACAACAGGTAAGCACTCATAAAACAATCCCCTGTTAAAATACTTTAACAGGGGATTGTTAATAAAGGAAGATACAAGCAGTTTTTTATAAATTGATTATTTACCTCTGCCTATTAAAAAGGTATCTCCATCAGTAAAAATGCTAAAAGAAATATCTTTAAATTTAATCAGTTTGGAGTTTGTAATGGTTAGTTGATTTGGATTTTTCATTACAATTACCTGGCCTATGCCACTTACTTTTATTGTATTTCCCGATACAATAATGGCTGTTGCTTCATCAATACCAATACATGCAAGCGTAGGATATAAAGCCAATGCAGACAACAATCTGTTGTACCTGCTACGTACCACAAAGTGCTGATCTATAACTGCATTTTTTATTAAACCCAGGCCAGTTTTTATTTCAATATTATTACTGATTAAACTGCGGAATGTGGCCCGGTAAACGGTATCAGAATATGCACTGCCTGTAATCATGTGCTTGCTCATAACAGCCGCACCGGCACTCGTTCCTGCAATGGTTGCCCCATTTTGGTAAGCCTGGTGAATGGCTGCATAAACAGGGCTGTTTTCCACTATTTTCATAAACCTGTCTTGATCTCCTCCTGTAATAAAAATAAGCTTTGCCTGCTTTAAAGAATCAAGCCAAATTTTATCATTTACTTTTTGTTGGGTAAAATTTAAATTCACTATTGGTTTGTCAGATACAGCAGCCCAGTCTTCTTTAAAATAAAAAAAAGAAGTATCCGGTTCAGCACTCGACATGGGCAAAACCACTGCAAAATCTTTTGTACCAAGTGCGGCTGTATTTGCCAAAGATTTCATTAAAGCAGGTGGCCTATCACCTCCTCCAATAATAAATAATTTACCTTTACCTGTTACCATTTTTTGCTGGGCATACACATACTGCGAGCAATTGATACCTACAAAAAAAACAATCAATAACTTATACTTTTTCATACTGCGAATGTAAATAAATGGAAGAATGTTTTACATAGTTTTTTATTTTTAAAGAAAGGTTGTAAAGAAATATTAGTTACCTGTTTTTTCCAAAAAATAAAGCTCTAAATTAAAACCTACATTTTACAGTTGAAATATTAGTGCGGTTTTAAAATTAAATACAGATAAAGACTTTAGGTTACTCATTGATCGAAAAAACAGTAAACTGTTTTGAGGTAAAAAATGTTCTGAAATGCTCAACTGAGCAGCAGATGGAGGTAGTAATAGATAATCAACAACAACATCCGGAGCAAACTGCTTTCAACTAAAATTAAGCATCCGCTCATTTATACTATATTTAGCAATTAAAAAAACAAGAGCCATGCTAAGCAACAATGATATACTAAAAAAGCTAAGAGTAGCACTTTCACTTCATGATGAGGAAATCATCAAAATACTACATCTAGTTGATTTTAAAATAACCAAGGGTGCCCTTGGCGATCTTTTTAGAAAAGAAGACCATCCTGGCTATGTTGAAGCCGGCGATCAAATTCTTAGAAATTTTTTAAATGGCCTAATCATTTATAAAAGAGGCAAATTACCTGAGCCAAAAACTGGCTTAAAAGAACCAATAGATGAGCAAGGCAAAGAAAGAAAAGACAGAGAGTAAACTTTTTTTGTATTTTATCATAACAGCATACTATACATCAGCTATTTGGGTTATCAGTCCTTTATTGAAATATGATAGCCTTCGCAATAATAAGAAATTTTTTAGCTGGTTGTATTGATGGCATAAAAGCTTTCAGTTAAGAACGCAATCCTATAAAAATGGTTTATCAAACTTATTTAAATCCATATTTTTCACTGCAAGAAATTGCGTGAAGATCATATATTGTGTTATACTTTTTAATTATCAAGCATAGGAAAAGAAGTTTTAACCAACATTTTAGACTTAACAAAACCTCTAAAATAGTAGGCTGTACACTCAACATTACAATTAATTTTATTTATAGCTTTGCCTCAAATTACATAAAATGACGAATTTAAAATACATACAGCTACTACTTTTAACTTGCTGTTTTATCGTATCAAATAGCTTTTCGCAACCCACTGCTACGGCTAAAGGAACCTACCGGTTTAGCCAATACAGCAGTAATATTATTAAAATAACTTATCAGCCGGAAGGCTACCTGCACAACGAAAATGTTAGTGATGCTGTAGTAGGTAAGCCTTTAACAGCAAGCACTTCATCAAAAAAATATACGCTACAAGGAAAAGGTACAATTGCCCTTAAAAACTTTCAACTTAGTTATGCTGATGGAAGTTTATCTGTTAAAAACAGCCTGTTTGCATTAAATAGTGTTTTTGAAAATGCAGCTTTTCGTGGTTTTAAAATAAAATTGAATGAGGGTGAAAAGATATTTGGCGGCGGCGAAAGGGCTTTGCCACTCAACAGGCGGGGTTACAAATTTAACCTGTACAATAATCCATGGTATGGCTATAGCGAAGGTGCAGATAATTTAAACTATTCCGTTCCATTTTTTACCTCCTCAAATGGATATGGTTTATTTTTTGACAATGCCGCAAAGGGCTATGTAGATATAGGAAAAACAGATAGCACACAATTAGAAGCAGGTTTTGTAAGTGGCGAACTGAATGTGTATATCATACTAGGCAAAGATTACCAGGAAATACTTTCTTCTTATTTTAAACTTACCGGTACCCAACCAATGCCACCCCGATGGGCATTAGGTAATTTTATGAGCCGGTTTGGTTACAGTAGCGAATTACAGGTAAAGCAAATTCTGGCAACCACGCAGCAACAGCAATTTCCTGTAGATGCTATTATTTTTGATCTTTTTTGGTTTGGAGATAGTATAAAAGGTACTTTGGGCAATTTAGATTGGGTTAACAAAGCAAGCTGGCCCAATGCAAAAAAAATGATGGGGGATTTTAATAAACAGCAGATTAACACCGTTTTAATAGCCGAACCTTTTATTTTAAAGGGTACAAGAACTTATAATAGTGCACAGCCATTTTTAGCAACTGACACTGCAGGAAAAACCTTTGAATTAACAGATTTCTATTTTGGCAAAGGCGGCCTGCTGGATATTTTTAAGAAAGATGCAGGCGATTGGATTTGGAAAGATCACTACAAAAAACAAATTGCCAATGGTGCTACCGGCTGGTGGACAGATTTGGGAGAACCAGAAAAACACCCGGCTACAATGATGCACAACCTTAGCAGTTTTGGTTTTAAAAGACTATTTGCAGCAGATGAAGTACACAATGTGTATGGCCATTACTGGAACAGGATGCTGTTTAATAATTATGCAAAAGATTATCCCAATAAACGGCTTTTTCATTTAAACAGAGCTGGCTTTGCAGGTAGCCAACGCTATAGTATTTTTCCATGGAGTGGAGATGTAAGCCGCAGTTGGAGCGGCTTTAAGGCACAATTATCATTAATGCTTGGCATGAGCATGAGTGGCGTACCGTATATACATGCAGATGCAGGGGGCTTTGCCGGTGGCGATGGTGATAATGAATTATATACAAGATGGTTGCAGTTTGCAGCTTTTACACCAATTTTTCGGCCACATGGCACCGCATTATTTGAACTGGATAAAAATGCCTTTAGTTTTCCAAGTGAACCGGCTTTAATTGAAAAACCTTACAGCAATTATGCAAATGAAATTATCCGCTTAAGATATTCCTTACTGCCTTATAATTACACATTGGCCTATCAGCAAGCTGCCAACGGCAAACCATTGGTAGCACCACTATATTTTTATTATCCAAAAGATACAACAGCAATAAAAATAGAAAATGAATTTATGTGGGGCGAAAATATATTGGTAGCTCCCGTTACAAACAAGGGAATTACAGAAAGATCTGTTTATTTACCCGAAGGAGATTGGTATCTTTTGCAGTCTGATAAAGACGAAGCCATAAAAGGAGAAAGTTTTATTACTGCAGAAGCCGCTATTAATCAAATTCCTCTTTTTGTAAAGGCCGGCAGTTTTATTGTTTCTTATAAAAACCCAACTGCAGCAAATACAACTATATTAAAAAATGACACTTTATCTGTTGATTATTACAGCAGTAAGCAATCATCATTTTACCAAATGTATGAAGATGATGGTTTAAATAAACTAGCCATCAAAAACAAACAATACCAGTTAATTTCCTTTACAGCAAATCCAAAAGGCGCCAATACAACATTTTCCATTAAATCTGATGGTGGTAATTTTATTGGTAAAGTAAATAGCAGAAAGATTAATTTCACTGTTCATGGTTTGGTTAATAAAATCCAAAGTATTTATGTTAATAGTAAAAAAGTTAAATGGATTGCTGGCAATACTGATAATTCCTGCACTTTCTCCTTCATTTTTACTAACCAACCAATTTTAATAACTATCAAATAATGAATTACCTGCAGTTTGATTTTGAAATAGATGATGAAGTGGAATCAGATACCCTTTTGGCAATTTTGAGCAATTATCCATTTGAAGGCTATGAAGAAATAGATGGTTATTTAAAAGCTTTTATTGCAGAAACCAGTTACAAAGAAGAATATATTTCAGAGGTGGCAGCATATTTCCCTTCTCTACAATACATTTTATCTGTAGTAGAAAATATAAACTGGAATAAGCAATGGGAACAAAATTTTCAACCTGTAACAGTTGGTAATTTTGTGGCAGTTAGAGCACATTTTCACCTCCCAATTGCCCATGTACAACATGAGATTATTATTACCCCAAAAATGAGCTTTGGTACCGGACATCATGCCACCACTTACATGATGATGCAGGCAATGCAACCTATAGATTTTACAAATAAAAAAGTAGTTGATTTTGGAACAGGCACCGGCGTACTTGCCATACTTGCCAGTAAATTAGGTGCAATATCAATTTTAGCGCTGGATTACGATGAATGGAGTATAGAAAATGCAAAAGAAAACTTGTTACAAAATAATACAACGGCAATTGAATTGCTATTGAGTGATAAGCTATTAACCAATGCAACTTTTGACATTATACTGGCAAACATCAACTTAAATGTTATACTTAACAATATGGCTTCTATTACAGCTTCGTGTAAAAAAGCAACGATCATACTACTAAGTGGATTTTTAAAAGATGATGAGGCTACCATTAAAAACGCATTAAGAGATAATGACATAAGCTATATTGAAACATTGCAAAGTGGTGAATGGATTGCAATAAAAGCAGCAAAAAACTAACGTTAATATCTACAATTCAACATTAAATAATTGTTAACCTGAAAATAAAAACGATATATTTGTAACTCAACTCTCAATTATATTATGAAAGAACTATTACTAATAGTACTAGCTTATTTTATAGGTTCTATACCTACCGCATTGATTATCAGCAAAAAATTTTTTGGTGTTGATATACGTGATTACGGTAGTGGCAACATGGGTGCCACCAATACCTTTAGGGTGCTTGGCTCTAAGTATGGTACCATTGTAATGATTTTTGATATTTTAAAAGGAATGTTTGCAGTTGCACTTTACAACTTTTTACCTCATTACCATACAAATGAATGGGACAGAACAAATTTAATGGTTGGCTTGGGGTTGGCAGCAGTAATGGGGCATATATTCCCTGCATTTGCCCAATTTAAAGGTGGAAAAGGTGTAGCAACCTTATTTGGAATGTTGCTGGCAGTGCAACCCGTTATTGCATTAAGTTGTGTAGGTGTTTTTCTTTTGGTGTTATTTTTAACCCGTTATGTATCATTAAGCTCCATACTTGCAGGGATTTTTTTGCCAATATGCGTATTATGGATTTGGAATGATGATGTGCTGTTCTACAGAATTTTTGCCGTATTAGTAGCTTGTCTTATAATTCTTACCCACCAAAAAAATATTATTAAAATATTGAGGGGCAACGAAAGCAGGGTTCCCATCCTAAAATTCAGAGATCGCCGCAAAGCAACTACCAACGTAAAGTAAATTACCTTTTTCCGTTTCAATTCAAAAACAATTTTCAAATATTATCAATTTTACTTCAAATTGGTACACCTATTGTTTATGCAATAG
>JBBQTZ010000246.1:0-6823 GCA_038234405.1 Chitinophagales bacterium | reverse complement strand
TGGTTTGGATGGGATAAAGGATTAGGTACAGTTGATTTAAAAACCTACCAAATTAAACTATACAAACAACCGGTAGTTAGCCCTGGCGGCAACCTGAAGGATGTGGTGATTTTTTCAATGCTTCCCTACCATGATTCTTTGTTGATACTGGGTACTAATACAGGTATTCACTCATTTAATATTCACCAGCATGCCTGGTATAATCTTGATAAAAACCATCCCCTGTCGCAGATGGAATTTAACAGAAGCAGCACCCTGCTGGCTTCTAATGGTAAATGTTATTTTGGATCTATAGATGGTTTGTTTTCATTTTTTCCTGATCAATTACCCTTTACAAAATCAAGTACAGCAAATCTTACCCTGCATCTTGTAAATATGAGTTGGTACGATCAGCAGAAAAAGCAGGCAATGCACCGGTGGGAAAATTTAAGCAAACTGTCTTCCATAACGCTGGCACCAAATGAGAGTAACCTGGAGCTGGAATTTTCTGTTCCGGATTTTGACAATACCATCTTTTACAGTTTTCGCATTCCCGGGTACAACGATCTATGGCAGGATGAAAATACCATTGGCAAAGTAAATATCGGGAACTTAACACCGGGCAATTACACGATTGAAGTAAAAGCCTCCACATCTTTAAATGACAATAACCCGGTTTATTATACACTCAGGCTGCTGGTACAACAGCAATGGTATAATAAGTGGTGGGTAAAAGTTGTAGCGCTTTTATTGATTGCCGGCCTTGTAGGGTGGTATGTAAGAGCGCAAATTAAAAAGCGGCTGGCGAAGCAGCAGCAAATAGTGCAACGGCAAAAAGAACTTGCAGCGTTGCGTACAAAAATTTCCAGCGATCTGCACGATGATGTAGGCTCCATTTTAACAGGCCTTGCCATGCAATCGCAAAATATTGCCATACTAGCCAATGAAGAAACTAAAAAAGAACTGGATGAAATTGTGGAAATGAGCAGGGAAGCAATGGAAAGAATGAGAGATACCGTATGGGCAATTGATTCAAGAAAAGATAAGTACGTAAACCTTATAGACAGGATGCGTTCTTTTGCTGAACATCAACTATCAACAAAAAACATCCTGCACCAGTTTGAGGTAGATATGGATGATCCCGAGGCTTTTATTGATCCGGTAAGGCGGCAAAACGTTTACCTTATTTTTAAAGAATTAATCACCAATATTATTAAGCATTCAGATGCAACAAATATCCTGATACAGTTAACACATAAAAAAAACCAGTTGTACCTGTTGGTGCACGATAACGGAACGCAGCAAAAAAACAAGCAAACAGATGGCATGGGCATGAGTAATATTGCTTTGCGTACCAAAAATATAAAAGGGAGTTTTACCATCCATTATCAAAATGGCTTTAAGGCAGAGTTGTGTATTGTTGGTTAAAAACCATATTGTAAAGTTGAAAATCTATTACAACTTCCATCTATTATGCATTTTTATTATTTCAGAACATTTTTTTAAGTAAAATAGTACACATTTTTTTAGCCAATAAATAACCTGAGCTTTAATCTGTATTATATCTGAACCCCCGTAACTGCGATTTCAACCAAAAACCCGGTTAAACTACTTTTGTAAAAGGTAATTACTGGCAATAAAAAATCAAAAATAAACCAGGGCGTTTAAATTACTGTAGCATGTCAGGTTCTTCTGCGTAGTTTTTTTTTGGAAAGTTAATTGGCTTTAAAATGGAATAGGCAAAGCCATCAACAGTGGAAAATTAGTTTGTATTCCACCCAAATCTAAGTGCAGGGTTAATAAAAAATGATGCAAGCTGATGCAGATCTTAAAAATACATCAGCTTACATCACCAATCAATTTACTTTTAATATTTTTCGCTGTGATGAACCTTCGGATTTGTTTACATTGAGGTAATAAATACCCTCCACTAATTTACTCAGTCCGTTCCATTGTATATTATTAGAGCCTGCTGTACCATTTATGGTTTTGGTAATCATTACCCTGCCGGTAACATCAATAATTTGGAGTTGTAACTGAACAGGTTTTTCTAAGTATAAAGCAAAATCTATTTTATTGGTGAATGGATTAGGCGATACGTTACTGATAAAAATACCTTTTACACCATCTCTGCTAAAAGCAATCACTTTACTGTACATAAATTTACCATCAATGTCAATAATTTTTAACCTGTAATAATTTTTATCCCCAGTCGGATTACGATCTGCATAACGATACAGATTTTTTGTACCTGCAATACCAACACTATTTATCCTGCCAATGTTATAAAAAGAAGTTCCGTTATTGCTGCGTTCTATTTCAAAACGATCAAGCTGTTTTTCATTTTCAGTTGTCCATTCCAATACTATATCAGCACTTTGTTTTTTACCTTTAAATTCAATTAAAGATAAAGGCAGCACTATTGCCGGATTAACGATAATTGTACCTGTGGCTGAAACCCCGGAGCATACCGTAACCCCTGAAATAGAAGTACTATTCACCTTTACTTTATAGGTATCAGGATTAATAAATACATCAGAAATTAAAACCAAATTGCCATTTGATGTTGCCCATTTACCCTGACCGTAAGATTGACCGGTAGTAGAATCAGAAAGAGCATAAAATGTTCCAATAACAGCATTAGAAATGGTACAGGTAACAGTTTGGTACTGACTAACAGAAGAACTGCTAAGTGTATAAACAGGTGCAGTTGGAGTTGGCGTACATACAATTGCCAATGCAGATGCCGGGCAGGTAACTTCCTGCCTGCCACTTTCCTGGATACCTATTTTTAAAATACCATTTGAGTATAAAGTATTAGTTGCAGTAGTATTAACAATAACCGGCCCCCAGGCGTTGTTATTTGTTGAAGCTGTGCCTATCAATTCGTCATCTAAATATAGATTAACAGTTGTTGTTGTAAATGAGCCGGTAAGTGTACCGGAAATATTAGCAGCTCCGGAATTTATTGGACCGGTAATACTGCCACAACGTGCTGCTAAAGTTTGCACTGCTGCAGCGTAGGTGCCTGAATTTGTGCTTACTCCGCAAGCGCTGTTTTGTGCGTTTGCATAATAAGAGGTTGCAGCAACTGCGTTAAAAACTGCCGGCAGGGTACCAATATTTCCGGTGCTCCATGTACCGTTTGCCAGAACAGTTGTTGTAGCTACTAAAGTATTGGCAGGTGTGTAAATCCTGATGGTTGTGCCTGCAGGTTCAGTTGATGTTCCGGTAATAGCAACAGCGGCGCTAATCTGGTTGTTACCATCCGCATTAATTAATGGGGCCGGTGTAAAGCAGGTTACCGTATAAACAGCCGTTTGAAAAGCACATTTACTGGTACTCACTGTTCCTGTGTTCAATTCTGTAACAATATAAAGTTGCTGGCCAACTAAAAGATTAAGACCTGGGAATGTAAAAGCCCCGCCGGTACCCGCTGTTACCGTTTGTACATTGGTTCCATTGATGTATAAAAAAAGTTTGGCGTTTGCATCTGTTGTACCGGCTATAAAAGTTGTGGCGGTAGTAAAAATAGTATTGGATGGCGTTGTAAGTACCGGTGCCAGCAGTGATCCGGCAAGTGCATTACCACCATTACCCGCTGCACAAAAATATGCTGGTAACGAATTACATCCTGTTACATTATCTACATAATATATTTTGTAAGTACCCGAAGTAAGTGGTGCACCCGTGCTGCAGCCTCCGGAGAATGGCCAGGTTATAGCAGGACTAGTTCCTGAAGTAGCTCCAAATAAAGTAGTAGCATTGGTTACATTATTATCTAAAACGTTTCTGGTTATATTATTTACATGTACCGTCCAGCCAGTGCTTAAGTTGGTTCCTTGCATACCCTTACTGCCATCCGTGCAGGTTAGTGCCGGGGTAGCTGGCCTGTTAGCAGCATTGCAGGTTGATGCAATTACAGCATTACTCGTCAGGCACATCGTTTCCCCTGTTGCAAGTGCTTTCGCTGTAATGATATCTCCATTTACAAGGGTAATATTATTTAATGCCCAGGCAGCACCACTCGTTATGTTTGAGGCAGTGCCAATTGATGAACCATTTTTATAAACGGTAATATTTGCCGTACCTGCAGCCCCGGTGAGAAGCGATTTTGTCCAAATACCACTGATAGTGATAGTGCCAGAACTGATGGGTGAATTTACAGATGGTGCTGCTGTACACATGGCTGTTTGGCAGGTAGCGGGGTTATTAAAAATATTGCACGCCGGTTGCCCCAGTATAAAGTCTTCATAACTATCGCCTGCTGTACCATATATATCGGAACGGGGGCCACCAATGGCTGCCTTGGGAGCCATTACCGTTGTGGCTGAAACCCGGATGGGCGAACTGGTAGTAAGATTAAATGGTGCAGCCTGCAAATCGGCAAATGGTATATAGAAATCAATCAGAAAATCAGGATCTCCATTATCATTGGTTGATGCAACAGAAACCTGCGACATCTGCTGCTAGTTGGTATATTGTTTTATTAATACGGGTAATGATGTGCCATCTACATTATATATCGCAATACGAAAATTGGTTTCCAGTACAATCTCTATTTCAAAACCCGGATTGCCATTTGTACCAGTTGTACTAGCCTGAAAAATGTGGATCAGCGTTGGCACCAGTAGCACCAAACTTGCCGTCTGTATCAAGCAGCATACTGTATCCTTTTGAACCAGGCATTACTAAACCCATACGCATACGGAACAGTAAATTATTGCTGGTAGAAAAATGATGGTACACACCATTTCCGGAAGTATCAGGAACAAAATCAGAAAATTTATGATCGGGCCCTCTCCTTAAATCGCCAAATGGCTCAATTGAATAAGCCCGGATGCCGGTAAATATTATTTCAGAATTGGTAACATCATCATTACCAAACCCTGCTAAAGTAGCAGATGTGTATCCATCACTATTGGGGTCTAATATTAACCTGCCGGCTGCATTGGTAGCCTGCCTGTTTATAAAGCCGGGAAGCTGTGCGTAGGATGTGACATTTATTAAAAAAATTAACAGTAAAGATGAAATTATGGCAAGCGCAAATTTGTTATTCATTTTAAGTTTCTTTTTAAAACGCTAAATTTGATTATATAGTATTTTGGGTGAAACCTCACCCACTACTTAGCTCTTGCTTAGTTTGCATTTTTCGCTGACCTTTATAGCGTACTCTTTTAAATGTTGAGGGGCCGCAGGTAGATTGAATAGTCTTTTAATCAAACGCTAAATAAACTTAGTACCTGTGCTGCCGGCGGGTATAGTTGTTACAGTTCGCTTATAATAGGTTTAATACACATAATATAGTTATACATGTAGTACCACGCTCAACTATTATACAGCCAGGCATTTTATATCATTTTTTTGTAATCACGATAGCAAACTATTTTTTTAGCCACAAAAAAACCTAAAAAACTTACTTGTACCGTATTTTCAACCCTCATTGCAATTTCAACTACAAATAGGGGTTAAAAACCACCCTGTTGGGGTATTGACGGTTACAGTGCAAAAGCTCACCTTTACAATTCAAACATTATGGAAGCACTCGTTTATATCGATATAATTGAAGACCACAAGGTAATAAGGGAAAACCTCGTTAGAAATTTTGGATTTCAGAACGATTTTGAACTCAATACCATCGCTTCTTCCGTTGAAGACTACCTTGTGCAAAAGGAAGCCTCAAATAAAAAAGCCGACGTAATACTGTTGGATATTGGATTACCCGGTATCTCCGGGTTGGAAGCTATTCCGTTGCTGAAAGAAAAATATCCAGCCATGGACATCATCATCCTCACTACGTACGAAGAAGAGCACATAATTGTAAAAGCATTGTGTACAGGAGCCTGTTCCTACATTTCTAAAAAAGCAAGCCTCCAGGAAATTGGCGATGCCATCCGCATAGTACATGCAGGCGGATCGTACATGTCGCCCTCCGTAGCACGGGAAATTGTAACGTATCTTATAGGTGGCAGGGTAAGCAAAGCAACTATTTTAACCGAGCGGCAAAAAGAAATTTTGCAACGCATGGTAGATGGAAAAAGTTATACCGTAATTGCAGCAGAATTATTTATATCTCCCGAAACAGTAAAAACACATATTAAAAAGCTGTACCAGGTACTCCATGTAAATAGTAAATCCGCCGCCATAACCATGTACCTGCGTGGAGAAATTGACTAACTTATTGTAAAGACGTTCACCATGCTACTTAAAATTTTATAGTAACAAATAGTAAAAATTGTATGCTTGCAGCCTTTACAAAAGCGCCAAAGTTTTCTGGTAGCGTATAAAAATTTAAGTAGGTATTTTAAGGCTGTAAGGGTAATACCGAAAAATGGGTTTTGTTTTTAAATCATTCTTGCATGGTAAAATATATAAAATAGGGTAGCCGCGGCGGCTGCTTTTTTTTATACTTTTATTTTACCACAAAATCAAGTAGGCTGCAAACCAGCAGTTTTTTCTTTCAGCCTGTATTTTTTAAATAGTAGGTTTAACCAGGCTTTTACAGTTCAGGGTTTGCTATCGTATCCAGTTACACCGCAGGTAAGCATTTGATAACATTTTTTTACCTCAAAATGGTTCACCGTTTTTCTTCCAAAAAATATCCTGCTACATTTATCGGTATTGCTTTAAAAACCTCCCTGTTATTTCAATAGCAAAAAATAAGATCAATACAAAATATTGGGGGCTATCAGCATTGCAGCAATGGGCAACATTGGTTGGGGCTATCCGGTACAAGTCCTCGCCATGCTACGTTGCACTTCGCATGCCTCCGGGCTTTCCCCTTCTATCCCCCAGCCCTTCGGCAGTAGATTTTCAATTTGGCTTTTATTACAATATCACAAAA
>JBBQTZ010000245.1:0-6825 GCA_038234405.1 Chitinophagales bacterium | reverse complement strand
CAAGAAGAAATAAAAAAAACAACACCGCAGAAACCGCTGCATAATGTATCTTTAAACTATAAAAGTTCTTACAATTACTGTCCGATCAGCAGGTGGGTCTCCATAGCAGGAACGGTGGGTCCACATGACAGGAATATGCACCGTGTGTGGGAAAGCAAGCTCTTTTGCAAGGTTGGCTTTGTGTGTCGGGCTTGTGTGCCTTGCAAATGTGCTTGCTTTGGCGTGGGTTATTTCTTTTTGCCTTTATTAAGTTGTTTGCTCTTTTTTGATTCAGGCAAGTAATTTTCTGATGAAACTATTTTCTTGCCAGTTTTGATTTCAAGGTCTCGCCTTGCTTTGCCAGCAACTGAACCACCTTGTTTAGCTACAATTTTATTTTCAATAAATCCTTTTGGATTTCTTGTTTTTACAATTGCTGTTGTAGAAGCTTCTCCCAACATTGAAAATATTAATTCAAGGTCGTTCATGTGGTCTCGGAGATTTTGGCTTTTCAGCCCTTTTACTTTTTTATATTCAGAAGGTGTCAAACCGAAAGTAGCTTTTGAGATTTCAGCGGTTAGGATTGCATATTCTTTTTGTTCTTTTACTCCTCTGGTTTTCCATTCGTCTGTTAGTTCTTCACGAATAGCTATGCTACGCATCCTTTTTTCAATCCAGTCGTCAGGATAACCTTTAAGTTTGTATAGTTCTCTTGTTCGTTGTGTTGCCAGTTCGGGGTTTTCAATTTCATCTAACCTGTCAGAGCCTACCTGTGCTAACCATAGTTTGAAAGGTTCTGCTTTAGGTGATGGAATGGATTGGATAATTCTCAAAAGCCCTTGTGCATTTGCACAATTCAGCTTTTGTTTACCGCCTGCGGTGTCAACTAAAAGGGGGGTGACAAGTTGTCCCCACCCTTGCGAAAGCAGTTCGTCCCGTTTACGCATTTTTTTAATATAGTCCGAGGGATTGGGGCTATTGGTTAATACCTGAATTACATCTGAAACTACGAAATACCATTTCTGTTCAGATTCATTCCAAACGGTTCTTATTTGTGAACTCTCAAATAATTTAATGTTGCTCATGCTCAAATTTAGCAATAAAATGCCAATGAAAATTATGTGTACATTTGTTCTGAGATGGCTGGTTCCTCCTCTCCCAAACTAGTGTTGGTGATGAAACCAGCTTTAGTTTTTTATAGACCTCTCTTAATGGTAAAAGGGCAATTGCACACTTGGCATAAATGCTCTCAATAAGGTTTCAAAAATTGGTGATAAACAAAGAATGAAACCAATTATTAATACTCCCTTTATTAAAAAGTAGGCATAATTATCAGCTTCCATTTCATTCACTTCGTTTCGATTGCCAGTAATTAAAGTGGAAAGTAAATTTGCGATAAAGTACCATACTAAAAACCAAACTGCTGATAAGCCAATAAATAAAGAAGCGGCTTTTGCTGTTTCAACAATTGCATTTGTAGGATTTAATTTATAAATATTGTCTATTGCCTCACTTAAAACGGTTATTGTTTTTACTGTAACCAATACTGCCGCAATAAATAAAGTGGCAAACCAAATTCCGTATGAGAGTTTCAATTTGCTGTTTAACTCTGACTTTTGTTTTAGCTTTTTTAATAGCAGTTGAATAATTAATAAAACAATTGCGATGGCAATCAAGCCAGCAATTGTAAGTGCTATTGTTTTTGATGTGTTCATACTATTTTGATTTTAATGATATTCTCCAATAATTAATATTTGAAATCTCATTTGGCAAAATGCCAGGTTTAATATTTGTATTTGTTGTTTCCCAAAGAATATAGCGTTGACTATTGTAGGTATAAGAAGCACCCTCATACGGTAAGTTAATACCAATTAACGAATGGTTATAAAACTCACTACTCATTAAAGCTACATCATACCCATAGTGAGCAAGTATTGTGTACAGTAATAAAGTTCTTGTATCGCAGTCGCCTTGTAATGTTGCCATAAATTCAACTGGTGTGTTTATTCCAAAATTTTCATAGCCATCACATTTTGCATCACTGCTGGATAGATAGTTTCTAATAAAATTGTCAGCATATAAATTAGGGTCGCAAGTATCTGGTAATACTACGGTATAAGGAATATCTTGTACAAAGCAAACTATCATCTCGGCAAAAGATTTGGTGTCAATGTTTTTGACAGTTTTTAATGAATCAAATAATTGGTATAGACCGTTTAAATTTTGTTTGTCATTTTCTTTGAGCATATAAACAATTTTGTCATAGCTATTCTCGGAACTTTCTGAAATAGACAAATTTGTTTTATATTTTTTTTGCATTTATGAAATCACTTTTTTTAACCCAGAATTTGCCTTCGTAAAGATTTCCTTGGTAATAATTCCAGCTTCTATAATGCGTTATCAAAGTATCTTGGCTTTGCTCATTGTTTATAGTATCAACGATTGGAATGTTTTGTGGATTTCGTTCTTCGGGTTTGTCTTGAACAATTGGTTTAGGAATATAGCTATTTCCTGAACGGCTAAAAGTGTTTATTAGAGAAAAAATAAATGCCAATAATAGCAAGCCTCCCAGAATACGGAATATCCATGACCATGCCGATGTAGGGATTAACCTAAATAGAAGGGGAAGTAAAATAAATGGCAAGAGAATAGCTAGCCTCGGTAACAGTAACAATAAAAATACAATTCCAATAATAGTTCCTAAAACCCCTAAACCTGACGACAAACATCCTTCTTGCTGTGTAGTGCCGATAGGTTTTGTATATATCCAATTGCCCCAATATTTGTTTTTGTAATCGGAATAATAATATTCTGTGCGTCTATAGTTTCCATTGTGTTCTACATTTCCTGTTGGATGAAGTGTTTTAGTATCTTTAGTTTCGTTTTGTGGAGCAGGTACAGCTTTATTTTCTTGAATGTATTCTTTTTCAGTATATTCTTCTATTGTAAAATCTAATACATAGCCAGTTATTTCCGCATCAATAGTACCAAAGATTTCATCCCCTTCATCCTGATGTAGTTTTCTATTGAATTTTACATTTGTAATTTGGGGCTCATGAATATTTAAAGCATACTCCTTTCCATCTTTTTTTAAAATAATTGGTAATAAAGCAGGAAGCCGCTCCCTTTTAAATCTTGCATCTTGTGCAATGTTAAAAGGTGTAAATTGATGAAGTGTATTGCTTACTTCAATTTCATAAATATTAAAATCATAGAATTTAGAGTGCCAATAAACTTGTTCTTTTATTTCATCTAATTCTCCCCAGTATTTATCCTGTAGCGTACCAAATAAAAATGTTTTTCTCGGAATTTCTCTTGTCTTGTTTATGTTTTTATATTTCTTGCCAAATTCATCAATCTGTATTGGTTGTTCTTCTATAATTTCTTCGGTGAGGTCCTCTTTTTTGGACTGTGTAATAGGTTGGGTTTCCGGTATTTTTTCTTTTCTAAAAAATAACAGATATGCAATTATGCCAACTACAAGTATAATGATAAATGCTGTCAAATGTTTTCTAAATAAATATCTTTTAGGAAGTCTTCTTCTGATGATAAATTCCTTATCGCTTTTTTGTGGATTGTTCTAAAAGGATGGTCAGCCCAATACTCATATTTTGCAATAGTTTCAGTTATAATTTCCGACTTCAATTTTTCATGGTGCAATTTATAAGTCTTTGCATTTGCTTTTTCTAATTTATTGAGAAATGGCATTATGTTCTCCCACGTCTGCCTGTTGTAGTGAATAATTTTATCCTTGAATAAGGAAGCATACACTTCTTTAAATTCCAAGTAATCATCGTGTACAAATTTGTTTTCTATATGCCTTTTCTTTTCATAAAACCCACCTCTGTTGCGAATAGCATACTTCCAGTAGACAGGTAATAAGAATAAGATACAACCCAAAATAGTTATCAACCACGCCAAAGGATGGTTAGATAATATACTACGCATTTCCCTTGCATAATAATTTGACTCTTCAAAAGAAGGGGAAAAGATTAAAACATTGAATGGTTGTGTAATAATGATTACCAATAGAATTATTAACGAAAGCCTGAAAACAAAAGAAGATGTAAATGCTGATTCTGGTCTTTCTGTTTTTTCAACTTCGCCCTTTTTTAAACTGGTTCTCTTTTCTTTTATATGTCTTGCAATTGGCAGTAATGCAGGAGAAATAGTGTACAGGAGCAAAAGGTATAAGTTTGTAACAAGCATTGCCCAAATTATACTTACAATCACACTAAGCAATATACTCCCTTCAAAAAGGTGTGACATAAAAAGTGATGCACTTGCCCAGCAACCAATAAAAACAAGCATTACAAATAACCCGATTAAAGCAAAGGATATTTGAATGCCAGCTTCACATTTTCTAATTATATAGTCATCTTCCCCTGAAAAAGTACAAAAGAAAAGCCTAAGCCTGTTGATTGCTCTGTTCATCCTTGTTTATGTTTTTAATGTAATCATCAAGGTTTTCATCTATTTTCTTTTTTTCTTTCTGTTTATATTGCTCTATGGCATAATCGGCAAGCTCTTTTTGAATGTCAGTTACTTTTATTTTTTCATAAATCATTCTTTCAGCTTCGTGGTTAATGATAAGATGCCGTTCTTGTCCTTCTTTGTCTTTGTAATAATCATATCTTACCTCTATGCCATTTTCTGCTTTAATTAGTTCATCGGCATTTTCTTTCAAATAATCGTATGGCGTTTTGGTAAGCATCAATTTAAAAAATACGGGAGTTAATTCAATTGCCATAAAAAGTAAAGTGATAAAAAGGGAAATCCAAAAACCAGCAATTTCATGGGCTTTCTGAATACGAATAAGCAAGCCATCTAAAGTGGCGGCTTTTTGTTCTGCATCGGCAATATCTTTTTTCCTTTCATCATTAAACTTCTTCATGTCCTCTAAAGCCGATAAATATTCAGGAGTGCTTTTAAGTTCTTTAAGTTGAGCTTCAATAATATTTGCTTGGATTTCTAAAGCTTTGGCTCTATTACCCATGCCAGCACCATTACCATTTTTATTAGTTATTTCTTTTGAAATTTCTGCTCTTAAATCTGCGACTGCTGATTCTTTTGCATCAATATCATTTTGAATTTTGCCTAATTTTGTTTTTGTATCTGTAATCTTTTTCTCGTAGTTGTCAGTAGCTTGCATTATCCCTGCTTCTTTTTCTTTATCCTGTTGTTTTTGAACGGCTAAATCAATTTCCGTTTTAAACATTCTTATTTCTATCGGTTTAGAAATTGTAAGTGCTATTATCATTCCCATTATAATACGTGGTATAGCACCTTTTAATTCCTCCCAGGTAATTTTTTCAGTACCGTCGCCTTTTCCTGTGCTTGTTACAATGAAGCGGTCAATATTAAAAATTATTAACCCCCATATTATTCCAAATACTATTGAAAGCATTAATGTAGGAATGTCTGTCGGAATATATGTAGCGTTTTGTACTAATGTTTTTGTTTTATCTAAAACATCGGCAGTTTTTGGGGAGAAGATTGTGTAAAATCCATATCCTCCAGCAAGTCCTGCCATTGCACCAGTAGCAAATACAATTCCACCCAAGCACATATATTTTACTTGGTCGCTGTAAGTAGCTTGCTCCAATAGGTATTTATCGCCACCAGCAGCCTTCCATAAAAAACGCATTACTGCGTTTGATTTCGGGGTTATATAGTAATCTCTTTCTTTCATATAAAGTCAGTTTGGTTGTAAGATGAATGATTAATGGCTATTGTGGTTTTAGCGACATTTATTTTTGGAAGATTTAAGAAAGTGTTTTTTCTGGCAAGTTTAATTGGGGCAACAAAAATTGTTTCCTGATTTATGCCTGAAATAATCGTTTTAAAAGATTTTGCTTCTAAAGTTTTTTCAGGCTGAATATTTATGTGATAAATTTTCTTTTGAAAAAATCCGTAAACAATTAAGGTAATATTATTTGTTCCAAGATTCTTTAAGTTGAAAACGACTGATTGCTTTTCTGTTGTTTTCTTGAGATTTTTAAAATTATACCAAAGTGCATTTTTAAATTTATAGGATATTATCAAATAGCTTTTGTCGAAAAGATATTTTTTTGAGTAGTCAAGCTGTAAAAGTTTTATCCCTTTTCTTCTTCTGAAAAGTATTGTCAAAAATTTGGCTATAACGGAAACTATAAATTTTAGTTTGTATGCAATAGGTTTAAAGTAGTCGGAGAAGTAGAAGGGATTCTGCATTAAGATGTGTCGATTTAAAAGATGGTTGTGAATTTGCAGAGTGGTTGCTGTGCGTCTGGGCAAAAACAAATGTGCTGCATTTGTGTGTCGGCTTGTGCGTTGGCTTTGCAGCTCTTTTGTTTTTGCGAAGCGTGGGCTTGTATTGTCATGTTAGTTGTTTTGGTCACCCTTGAAGTTACGAACTGTCGCCATAGCATGACGCCTTACGATCGGGTATTGCTGCAGGCAGGGAATTCATTGCTGTGTCCGACCCCAACCGCTGCTGAATAAAGTTATTAAAGTACAAGATAACAACCAAAAGCCCACCGATGTTTGTCCTGCCCGAACAATTGCTGCCATGTTGCTAATGATGAAGATATCGGGTAGCTAAGGGCATTGCTGCCCTTTCGCCCCCTAAGAACCGGACATGAGACTTTCACCTCATCCGGCTCAAGCCCGTTTCAAGCTACCGTTTATATAGGTAGCCGGTTACATAAATGTGTCTCTCATTTGTGTCGCCTGCGCAATTCTCAACTGTAGCTTCTTGACGATCGTGCGGTGAAAATCCCATTAAATGGTATTCCAGTTTTTTCGCAGACCTGAGGGCCGCATTTACAAACTTTTTATTTACCGGATACCGGCTTTTTATGAGTT
>JBBQTZ010000244.1:0-6839 GCA_038234405.1 Chitinophagales bacterium | reverse complement strand
CCATTGTTTATACAGCATGTCTCAAATTACCGCACCCAAAAAAGTTTTCCTTTCTGCCACCTGGCAAAATCTGGTAATGCTTAATTACGAAGTTGATCCATCTGTTTTAAAAAAGCATCTTCCTATATACACTGAGGTAGATCTTTTTGAAGGTAAAGCATTGGTAAGTGTTGTGGGTTTTCTATTCAACAACACAAGGGTATTTGGCATCCGTTGGCCATTTCATACCAATTTTGATGAAGTAAATTTGCGGTATTATCTTAAACATTTTGATGGCAAAAAATGGAAACGGGGAGTAGGTTTTGTATCGGAAATAGTTACCAAGCCAATTATTGCAAACATTGCCAATACATTATACAATGAGCATTACAGCGTTGCAAAAATGAAGCACCAAATTACCGAAACAGCCGATACCATTTCAGTAGCTTACCAGTGGAAAAAGAGCGGGCAACTATGGAATACCATTTCGGTAAATGCAAAAAACGCCTTACAACCCATACTGGCAGGCAGTGAACAGGAATTTATTTTTGAACATTATTTCGGTTACAATCAACTCAATAAAAATACTACTATTGAATATGCGGTGGAGCATCCCCGTTGGGAGGTTTATCCTATAACCGATTTTACACTGCAATGTGATATTGCAAATTTGTATGGTGAAGAATTTGTACCATTTATACAAAATGTACAACCGCACTCTGTTTATTTAGCCAAAGGCTCAGATGTGATTGTAAGAAAACCGGTATACCTGAAAGGCTAAATTAAATTTTAATAAAATCCCTTTTTACATCGATTATTTGTTGCTGCTACTTGCATTTATCAGTTTTGATTTTTATCTTGTTACAAACCAAATTAAATATCATGTTTGAAGCGCTTAAGTATGTAACCACTCCCCTAACATTAGTTGCCTTTTTATCCATCATTTTATTTTACTATCTAAGAGATAAAAATAAAAAACAGGTGGACATGTTAAAAGAAGGCGATTCAGGTAAAAAAAATGAAGCCTTACAAATTTTACTTGACCGGTACCAGATTGATTCTTCTAACCTTACTCCACAACAAAAATACCAGCTTATAATGGAGCAGGTCCGGCGGCGTGACAGTAAGTTTAAATGGGCTATTGGTGCCAGTATTGTGTTGGGAATTGTAGGTGCCTTTAGCTTTTTTTTGGTTAATGCCACCAATAGATTATCAGATATTGGTAAAGTTGCGAACAATATTCCACAAGGTACTGAGGTTAAATCCTTAACAGATAATACAACAACAAATGACTTAACCCCGGTAAGTAATGTAACAAAGCCTGTTGATGAAAATAACAATTCGGTAGTAGAAACAACAAATAAGTTTAGCTTACATGAAAACAGTTCTCAAGGCTATTCAATGCAATACAACCTCAGCAATTGGTCGGTGCAAGACAATGCCGCTGCCGGTTACGGACAACCAGGCACTGGTTTTGAGAGCAAGCAATATCCAAACGATATTGCAGTTACCATTACTATCAATCCATGGAATGGTGCAGATTTTGACAATTTTGTAGAAACCATAGTAGCCTTAACAGTTCAAGCCGGTATTAAAGTAACAGAGGTAAATAAACAGCAACAATTTTTATCTGCCAGTGGATATAATTCCAATTTTAATAAAATGAATATAGGCAGAATGTATTATTCCCCTGGCCGCTCCCTCGCTGTTGATATTATTTATAGCCAAAGTATGGAAGGCAGTTCTCAGTTAAAAGAAGCTGTTGCCATGATGAAAACAGCAAGGTTTCAATAAGTAATTACCTGCATTCATTTTTACTCAAATTTTATTAAATTAAATTAGCTAAGGGCTTTGTTTATACTATTTATTGTAAAAAATATTGTTCAATAATTTTATCTTAAACTTTGCAAATTAAATAGTTGTACGGTTGGTTAGCAGGCAAACTAAATAGTTAATTGTAAAAGGTTATTTTTTATAAAAGTAATAGTGAAGTATTGTAAATTTTAAAATTAAGCGGCAACAAATAGCGGTGTAGCATTCTTAAACTGTAACAGCATTTCAGCTTCAAAATCCGGATAAAAAAACTCATCTCCTTGTTATTAAAGCATGTTTAATTTTTGCCGTAATTTTGTACCAGCAACATTGTTGCAGTACATCGGCAAATTTTTAATAATGAAAATATTTCTTGCACAGCAAAACTATCATATTGGCAATTTTGAAAGTAATACAAAAAAAATAGTTGATGCTATTGAACAGGCAAAAGAACAAGGTGGAGATATCATTGTATTCAGCGAATTAAGTATTTGCGGCTATCCGCCAAGGGATTTTTTAGAATTTGATGATTTTATTAATAAGTGTAACCAGGCTGTGCAAACTATTTGTGAGCATGCAGCAGGGATAGCAGTAATAGTAGGTGCGCCCGATAGAAATACCACAAGAAAAGGCAAGGATTTATTTAACGCAGCCTACTTTTTACATGACCAAAAAATACAGGCCATTGTACACAAAACCCTGCTGCCAACCTACGATGTATTTGATGAATACCGATATTTTGAGCCAGCCTACGAGTGGAATACGATTGAGTACATGGGTAAAAAAATTGCTTTAACCATTTGTGAAGATATTTGGAACCTTGGGGATAATCCTTTGTACCGCATTTGCCCAATGGATAAATTGATGGAGCAAAATCCGGATGTAATGATCAATATTTCTGCATCGCCTTTTGATTATACGCATGATGAAGATCGTAAAGCAACTATTAAAGCCAATGTGGTAAAATATCATTTACCCATGTTTTATTGCAACTGTGTTGGTAGCCAAACAGAGATTGTATTTGATGGAGCATCACTCGTATTTGATGCCGCAGCAAATCTTTGTGGGCAACTGCCTATGTTTAAAGAAGCACTGCAATCTTTTATTCTAAAAAATGATGGTAGTATAGAAGAGCCAATTATTGAGCCAGCCAGCAGAATGCCAGATAAAGAATTAAATCCCATTACGCTGGAAGAAAACCTGAACATTGCCCAGGTACACGATGCCATTGTAATGGGTATTAAAGACTATTTTAACAAGATGAATTTTACAAAAGCCATTATTGGCAGTAGTGGCGGAATTGATAGTGCCGTTACTATTGCTCTTGCCTGTACTGCACTAGGGGCAGCCAATGTAAGGGCTGTTTTAATGCCTTCTCAATACTCTACCAACCATTCTATAACTGATGCGGAACAGCTTAGTAAAAACCTGCAGAACCCTTATGATATTTTACCCATCAAAAATATTTACGACAGCTTTTTAACAGAACTAAAACCAATATTTAAAGATTTGCCTTTTAGTGTTGCTGAAGAAAATATTCAAAGCCGTAGCAGGGGTAATTTACTTATGGCTATTGCCAATAAATTTGGATACATACTGCTCAATACTTCAAATAAAAGTGAACTCGCTACAGGCTATGGTACTTTGTATGGTGATATGGCGGGTGGAATTGGCGTATTGGGTGACTGCTACAAGATGCAGGTATATGCGTTGGCAAAATACATCAACAGGTTCGGTGAAATTATTCCTGAAAATATTATTACCAAACCGCCGTCTGCAGAGCTTAGTCCCGGGCAAAAAGATTCTGACTCGTTGCCGGAATATGAAATACTGGACAAGCTTTTATTTCAATACATAGAAAAAAGGCAAGGACCCGATAAGATAAAAAATAAAGGCTACGATGCTGAACTTGTAGATAGGGTGCTAAAAATGGTTAATGTAAACGAGTATAAACGCAATCAATTTTGTCCTATTATCCGTATTTCTCCCAAGGCTTTTGGTGTGGGCAGACGGATGCCAATTGTTGGAAAATATTTAAGTTGAATAACATGTATAGCTCTATATCTTCTGCTATTACATAATTTAAAAATTTACTTATTTCCTGATAAAATTTAAACAAAAAAAATATTAAACGCAGTTGTACTACAATTTTTATTTCCCGATAGTTATACTTCAAAAAATACTTTTAGTTTAAAGCTGATAATCTTTTTTGTTCTTTCTTTTTTGCAAAGGCTTTCTTTGCTAAGTAAAATAAAGTTGCACTTCCGGCACCAATGATAATACCACCTAAAACATCGCTGGGATAATGAACCCCCAAATACATTCTTGAATAACCCACTGCCAATGCCCACAAATAAACTGGAATAATTATGTACCATTTTGGGTAGGCAAAACTTAAAGCTGTTGCAAAAACAAAGGCATCAGTAGTATGTCCCGACGGGAAAGACGGGCTACCTCCCGTTGATAATTTTTGAATAAATGGATACGTTACAAAAGGTCTGATTCTGTTAATACTATGTTTTAAAAAGGTAGAAAATAATGCCGCAAAAATAGCCGCAGCTCCTATATAAAGTGCAGTTGCTTTTGTCGTTTTTATCTTGTTAACCAAACTAATTATTAGTAAAAGACAAGGACCACCAAAGGCTATCCAAGCAACAGTATCTGATAGCAGGGTAAAAAAAATATCGAGTGTGTTATTTCTGTTAGAATTGATATTTTTCAATAAATCAATATCAATATTCTGGGCAAAAATATTGATAGAAAAAAGTACTGCTATCAGTAAGAGAATTATCTTTTTCATAAAACTATTTTAAGTTAAGTTGTAGCAGAAAACTACTCATTTTTTTACAGCTTATTGAGCAGTTAAAACTAAAATCATTAAGCAGGCGTATCTTTTGATTGGCTGTTAATTTTTTCTTTTTTGTACAACACATCCGTTTTTGTAATACCTGATTTTTGGGATGTATAAATACCAGAATGGCCACTAAAGTAATAAGCTATAAAACAGGCTACTGCATAATAGATAATATTTTCTGCGCCAAATAACTCAACCCCCATTAATGTACAAGCCAATGGTGTATTGGTTGCACCTGCAAACACAGCAATAAAACCAAGGCCTGCAAACAAATCGATTGGAGCTCCGGTAATGCCAGCTAATACATTTCCGAGTGTGGCGCCAATAAAAAATAAGGGTGTTACCTCACCACCTTTAAAACCCATACCTAGTGTTATAGCTGTTAGTAATAATTTCCAAAACCAACTAAAATATCCGGCACCACCCGCAGTAAAAGAAGATACTATACTAACTCCTTTGCTATTTGGATTGGTTACTCCCAAACCAAGATAATCGAATGTACCAAGCAGGTAACTAATGCTAACAATCAACACAGCACCCACTACAGGTATTAGCCATTTTTTAGGGATATATTGATTACTGGCAGATTTTATAATTGTAGAAAATTTTGCAAAACTATGACTGATTAAGCCAAAAATTAATCCAGCTATGGCAACTTTTATCAAAAGCAGCACATCAAAAGCAACGTAGGAAAATAATCTTGCCCCATTATCTGTATAAGTAATGTGATAAACCGTATGATGTATGCCACAACTTATGCAGGTAATGTTTGCAATAATACTTGCAAATAAACAGGGTATCAATGCATCGTACTTAATTTTACCTATAGTTAATACTTCTAATGCAAAAATAGCACCTGCTACCGGGGTACCAAATACGGCACTAAAACCTGCTGCCATTCCACACATGAGTAAAATCCTTTTACGTTCGTGGTGCAGTTTGTACAGTTTTGAAAATAAAGCAGCGAGGCTACCACCCATTTGCACGGCTGTACCTTCCCGGCCAGCCGACCCACCAAACAAATGGGTAATAACAGTTGTGATTAAAATAAGTGGCGTCATTCTAGCCGGTACGCCACCACCAGGTTGATGAATTTCATCCATAATGAGGTTATTGCCTGCGCCTGTATTTTTTCCGGCAACCTGATAAAGCCAACTAATAAAGATACCCGCTAGCGGGAGTAAAAAAATAAGCCACATATTTTGCCAGCGGGCAACAGTAGCAATATCCAGCAGCCATAAAAAAAGAGCAACCAGCAAACCAGTAGTAACAGCTACAGGAAAAATAAGTACTATCCAGCCAAGCAGATTTTTAGCAATGGTAAATTGCTCAAAAGAATAGTTGGTTTTGTTCATTCTGTAAATTATTAGAAAAGGCTTGTTTAAAGCCGAAGTTACTATTTGTAACGGTTGATTATGTTAGTTTTAAAGTTAAAGAAAATTTTACTGTAAAATTCCTAATGAGATTTTCAAACGCAATACAGATAAGTATTTCGGGTTATTTTTAATCGAAAAACAGCAAACTATTTAAGGATAAAAAATGTTCTTAAAAGCTCAACTACCCGGGATTTGGAAGCAGTTTTGGATTTTTCACCTGCAGAAGCCAGATAAATAAAGTTTGTATATTATTTTAAAAAATTAACCTGTTTTTAAAAACGATCGAACAATTGGGGATATGATTTGAAAGCGTAAATAGGCATAAACAACAAAGTTCACATAAATGTGAACTATAGTGGAGAATAGCGGGTTCGAACCGCTGACCTCTTGCATGCCATGCAAGCGCTCTACCAACTGAGCTAATTCCCCGCTTATTAAAAAACAATTTCCCCTAAACCCTTTACTACTCTTTTATTTAAGAAAGGATTGCAAATATATAAGCATCTGTATATCATTCAAAATCAATTTTGATTTTGTTTAATTGCAGGGCTGCTAACTGGCTGATTATTTTGTTGTAAAGCTTTACCAGCGCCCGATTCTAAAGATTTTAGCGCCTCAAGGTTTTGTTTGGCAAGTGCAAAGGTTGAATCTAAAGCAAGTGCTTTTTCAAAATATACTTTTGCGTCGGCTTTTTTATCTAAATCATATAGGGCAAGCGCATGGATATTGTAAACGCCTGCCTGTAAATAAGTGCGGCCTGTTTGTTGACCTACATTGTAAGTCATAACAAATTCTGGCTTAAACGTAAGTTTTTCGGC
>JBBQTZ010000243.1:0-6899 GCA_038234405.1 Chitinophagales bacterium | reverse complement strand
TTTTTTTAAAATCTCACAACTATTTTAATACGATACAATTGGCTAAAATATTCACTTAACAAAATATTATAGTTTCTTATTTATTAATGGTATGCAAATTGATTTTGTAAATAAACCAAATTTTTAATTTATGAAAAAGTATATCTTATCACTTGCAATTATTGTAGTATCATTTAGTGTTGCCAATGCCCAAAGTTTTCATGCCGGCATAAAGTTTGGCGCCAATGTAAACAAGCTATCCGGCCAGTCTTTTAAAGACCAGTTTACATATGGCTACCATGCTGGTATTTTTACAGAAATACCCCTTTCAAAAAAATGGACTTTACAGCCCGAAGTTGTTTTTAATGAACTAAACAATGATACTTCTAATAAATTTAGTCAGTTGTATAATTTAAATGCCAGCAGGGTATCTAATATTAAATTAAGCTACCTGAGTATTCCATTAATACTCAATTACAATGTTACTAAAATGGTTTCTTTGCAGGCTGGGCCTCAGTTTGGCATATTGTTAGATCAGCATAAAGATTTATTGCAAAATGGTAAAGTAGCTTTTAAGCAGGGAGATTTTAGCATGGTGGGTGGTTTACAAGTTAAACTCTCGAGCCTTAGAGTATATGCCCGCTATGTAGTAGGCCTCAATAATATTAACGAAATAAACAATCAGGATAAATGGAAAAACCAGAGTATTCAATTAGGAATTGGCCTCAGCATTTTGTAAAGTTTTTATAATAATTATTCCAGGGCTTTATACACGTTCATCACAGCTTCGGCATGTTTAGCCGCTGTAAAATGAGTGGCTTGTATAAAGCCTTTTTCTTTTAAAGATTGATATAAATTTGGGTTAGCTGTCAATTCTGCCATTTGATGGCAAAGTACATCCGCATCACCAGGCGAAAAATACAATACAGCATCTCCGCCTACCTCGGGCAAGCTACTAGCCTTACTGCAAATTACTGGCAAACCACTCCACATTGCTTCCAGCAAAGGAATTCCAAATCCTTCAAAAAAAGAGGGATATATCAAGGCATAAGCCTGCTGGTATATGGCAGGAAAATCAATACTTTGCGTAAAGCCAGCTTCTCTGGCAACAGGCATTTCATTTAAAAAAATTACCCTTTGCTGCAAGCTGTTGGTATTAATAAAATCCTTTACCAATGCTTTATCTTTTTTTCCATCACCTATTACCACCAACGGAATAGTTACACTATCTTTTAATTGCAGCAAAGCTTTGCAAACAGTTATTAAATTTTTTCTTTGCGTAATAGAACTTACAAAAAGAAAAAATTGATCTGGCAGATTATATTTTATTTTGATCCTCCGTTTTTCATCTGCTGTAATCTGCTGTTGAAAAAGCGGGCTACAGTTTTGGTAACATACAAAAATTTTATCAGCAGGTATTTGATAAAATTGTTGTAAATCCTTTTTGGTTTGAATACTGGCAGCTATTACCGCATCTGCAACCTCACAACTTTTTTTCATCTTCCACCGGTGGGTATAGCGTTGATCCCAATGATAGGTTTCGGGATAGCGTTCAAATATCAAATCATGTACTGTGATAACAGATTTTGCGTCAATTTTTTCAATGCCAGCGGGTAATTCATTACTAAGCCCATGAAAAATATCAAGCTTTGCAGCAGCAATATCTTTTACCATCCGGCTACGCCGCCATAAGCCCGGTAGTTTTTTATCAATCAATGTAACGGGCAATTTAACATTGATATTGTTGTATTTTTCTGCACCAAACAAAGTGGTTTGTTTGGGCGCAAATAAACTGTACTGTTGCTGTGGATACTGTGTGGCAAGGCCTTGCACCAACGAACGGGCATAGTTACCAAGGCCGGTTTGGTTTTGAAAAATCCGTTTTCCATCAAATCCAATATGCATAATTGTTTACTACAGGTTTACTTGCAAGATATAAAAAGCATTTGATGCAGCAGATGAATATGATTACACTTAAAAATAAAGCGGTTACAATGGCCATTTTCTTTTTTATTTTGCATTGCTTTGCAACAATCTATTATGCAGAAAATTACGGCCACCATCATTACTTTTAACGAAGAAAAAAAAATTGCAGCTTGCCTTGCTTCCCTGCAGGGCGTGGCAGATGAAATTATAGTGATGGATTCCTTCTCCACAGATAACACCGTAGTCATTTGCAAACAATTTGGTGCAAAGGTTTATCAGCAAGTTTGGGTTGGCTATGGACAACAAAAAAATGACGCTGCAGCAAAAGCTACATTCGATTATATTTTAAGTGTAGATGCAGATGAAAGCCTGTCGCCGGTATTGCAACATTCCATTAATAAGCTAAAAGAAACTGGCTTTACTGGTGTGTACAAAATGAATAGGTTGAATAATTTTTATGGATACAATCTGCGCCATGGCCATGTATATCCCGATGTTATGAAACGCTTGTACAACAGGCGGGAAGTAAAATGGTCGCTGCGGTTGGTACACGAAACGCTTGATATCCCTGAAGGCATCATCATCACTCATTTACAAGGCGATTTATTGCACAAAAGCAAAGACAGCATTGAAGACCATGTTGCCGGTATTAACAGGTATGCTGGCATGACGGCCAAAGTATATTTTGAAGCAGGCAAAAAATCGGCACTGCTTAAAATGCTGTTCAGTCCGGGTTTTACATTTATGCAAGGCTATTTTTTTAAGCTGGGCTTTTTAGATGGCTACGCCGGTTTTATAATGGCAAAAATTAATGCGCAAGAAGTATTTTTAAAATATAGCAAGCTATTGCTGCTGCAAAAAAATAAAAAAAAATAAACCAATGGATACTAAAGAACTGATACTCGCCGCATGGGCCAACAGAGATTTATTAAAAGAAAATACTTACAGCGATGCAGTAAGGTTTGTAATAGAAGAAGCAGATAAAGGCAGGTTACGTACTGCCGAGCCTACCGAAAACGGCTGGCAGGTAAACGAATGGGTAAAGCAGGCAATTCTG
Organism: Chitinophagales bacterium; assembly: GCA_038234405.1. Lineage (GTDB taxonomy): Bacteria > Bacteroidota > Bacteroidia > Chitinophagales > Chitinophagaceae > Ferruginibacter. Next base: position 3,937 of record JBBQTZ010000243.1, on the reverse strand, counting down.
ATGTATTTTGGCATTCAGCAAATGGAAACTTTTACACTGCCTCCTTTTGAATTTTACGATAAAATGAAATTGAAAAGCGGTTATGCAGCGCTTGGTGTAAGAGCCGTACCACATGCGGTTGCAAGATATGGCGCCTATCTGGCCAAAAATGTTGTATTAATGCCAAGCTATGTAAATATTGGCGCTTATGTAGATGAGGGAACTATGGTAGATACATGGGCCACCGTTGGTAGTTGTGCTCAAATAGGTAAAGGCGTACACCTGAGTGGTGGCGTGGGTATTGGTGGTGTGTTGGAACCATTGCAAGCAAGCCCGGTAATAATTGAAGATGGTTGTTTTATAGGTAGCCGCTGCATTGTAGTAGAAGGTGTACGGGTAGAAAAAGAAGCAGTGTTGGGTGCCAATGTAGTATTAACCCAATCAACCAAAATAATAGATGTAAGCGGCAGCGAACCTATAGAAATGAAAGGTATTGTACCAGCAAGAAGTGTAGTAATACCAGGCAGTTATACCAAAAAATTTCCTGCCGGTGACTATGGAGTAGGCTGTGCCCTTATTATAGGCAAACGCAAAGCATCTACAGATTTAAAAACCAGTTTAAATGATGCTTTAAGAGATTTCAACATTTCGGTGTAGGCTCCGGTTTTCTATGTATTTAATTTATAAAAACCTCCATGCAATTTATAGTTGGAGGCTCTAAATATAAAAGTAAAAAACAATTAAACAACTACACCAATAGCGGGTTTTATCATTGCATTTGCAGGATATATCCTGTTTTCAACTAAGGCGGTAATTGTAAAAAAAGCGTTAGTACAAACAAATACAGATGCGGTAACATTGCTCACATTATGGATGGTATTTGCGCAACTCTTTTTTATTGGTGCAGCCATAGTAGCCAGTAATAAAAAATATAATGTAACGCTTACAACAAAGCATTGGGCAAGCATTGTTACTGTAGGTTTGTTTGGTTATTACCTAAGCAGCCTGTTTAATTTTATCGGGCTGCAATATATAAGTGCAGGGCTGTAGCGGTTGATCCTATTTCTGTATCCAGGCTTTGTGGTGCTAATTAATGCAGCAGTATTCAGGCAGAAAATTACCAGCCATTAAAAAATTGCATTGGCGTTAACCTACCTGGGCATTGCCATTGCCTATTATGGCGAATTAGGGGTTGATTATAGCAATCCGCATTTTTTACAGGGTACTGTTTTAATATTTATTTGTGCCATAACATTCGCCATTTACCTGGCAGGTAGTGGTAAAATAATTCCATCCGTTGGTGCCACCAAGTTTACAGCCTATGCCATGCTAGCCTCCACGGCTGGCATTTTTTTATAGTACACTTTGGCAGGTAACTACGCAAACATGCCTGCCGGAAATTTCTTTTAAGTGTAGGTTTTTTTATTGGCCATTGTAGCCACTGTTATACCCGGTTTTTTAATTTACAACGCAATGAAATGAATTGGATCAAGCAATGTAGCCATTGTATCAGGCATTGGGCCGGTTAGCAGCATTATACAAGCACATTTTATATTGGGTGAGCGTATATTTTTTTACAAATTATTGGAACCATACTGGTACTTACCGGTGTTTTATTAATTGGCTGGAAGGGTAGGAGTGTAGTTGAATAATTTGCAGGATGCTTTTGTGCAGATACCATATAGTTTTCTATATTTGCAATCCTGTATTAGCATGCCCAAGTGGCGAAATTGGTAGACGCACTGTGTTCAGGTCGCAGCGTTCGCAAGGATGTGCTGGTTCGAATCCAGTCTTGGGCACTAAAATGGACAAATCGAAATATTATTTGGTTTGTCCATTTTAATTTTCGCTAAAACCCGCTCCCAGCTTGTGTATTAACTCAACGCCTTTGTTAAGAAGGGTTATACGGTATTTGAATTTTTAAAAAAATTACCCGGTATATATTGAACCAACTATTTCTGCAATTTTTTTATTACTTACATTTTCTTACAATTTATCGAAGCTGGATTTAATAAAATCGTTTAGTTTGATTCGGCTTCTTTCCGAAATTTCAATGTTGATGATGCCACTCCATAACCATCTTGTAATACAATTTCTGAAATTTCCTTTATGCCGATTTTGATTAAAGCCATGTGATGGATAGCATGTTCAAGATTATAAGCAATTTCTCTGAAATAATTGGTGGGGATATTATTTAGCTCATTGCTGTTTTCATCAAAGCCTGCTTGTAATACGAGGGATTTATTTTCATTAAATAAAGCGGCATTTATTTTATTCATTACTTCAATGGCTGTTTCCTTTGCTGTTTCTATGGTAATATCCCTCTTCCTGTTTTCGTAGTTTACAAATCCGGATGTATAGCCATCTTGTAAACAAATAAACATTTCCACTACATGCCTTACATGCTGCCCGATGCTTGCGCCTGAAAGTATATCTATATTTTGATAGTACTGCTGATTGGTAAGCTGTTCCAATGAACCTTTCAGTTGATTAAAAATAGTTTGCACAGATTGCTGAATTGTCATCGATTATTGGTTTTAATATTTATATCCTTCGCCTGCTTTTTCTTCTTCTTAAACAAATAGGGCCAACCAGGCCGTAATAAATATCTTTCAACTTCCCTGTTGCCTCTTCATATATTATCACCTTAATATTTGCTACGGCAAGCTGCATTAATTGTAACAGATTAAATGTCGGTTAGCTTACATCACTCAAAAAAAACTGAATCTACAAATACGATAATATCTCCTTAACGGTAACTCTCTTCCGGTAATCCGGGTCAAAATGTTTAAATATAATTATACCGTCTTTGTTAATAATATAAACTGCAGGTACCGGTAAAGTAGCCCCATTACTGCCATTTGCATCATAAAAATCTATTCCATACGTTTTGTACTTTTCTATGGTGGTACTATCTACGCTAAACGCCACATCATAGCTTTTCATAATTTTAAGCCTATCATCAAAAAGCACAGCATACGTGGCGGTTGTTTTCTCAACAGTTTTAGCAATATTAGCTGGCTTTTCGGGCGAAATAGCCATTAATGTTGCGCCTTTTTCTTTAATTAAACTCAATGAATCTTGTAATGCTTTTAGCTGCTTGTTGCAGTAGGGGCACCATTGTCCACGATAAAAAACTAATACCACAGATCCATTTTTTAATTCATTTTTCAATGAAACTTTTTTACCACTTTGGTCTTTAGCAATAAAGTTGGGGGCTTTATCATTTACTTTGATACCCTGTGGTGTAGTTTGAGCTATTACCGCTATGGATAATAACAAGTTGACAATAATAATTTTTAATGTTTTCATGACTTGTATTTAGTTTTTTTAATTAAAAGTATTGGCAGAATAACTATTTTAACGTTGAAAAAATAGGTAATAATTCTAGCTGAATAGAAGTTGATTTATCCTTTGCATACCAGCCATGTAATTCCTTTTCAAACTCATCCCATGTTTTTCCTTCAGGATTTTTTTTCCATGCAGTTAACAATTCCCGGGCATTAGCCGGTCTTGGGCCCCATACAAAAGCATCTTTCTCCAATGTATCATTTACCGCAATTAGTTTGGGTATCGCCCTTGCTCCATTCGTAAGATATTTATCCATCAGTTCAAGATTTTCATCTCTCAACAAAACATACAATTTTATTTTTTCAGGATTGAGCCTGGCAAGTTCTGCAATTACCGGCAGGTTTTGAGCGCTATCGCCACACCATGCTTCCGTAATAACTATCCACGTATAACTGTGTTGCAAGATCTCAACAGCTTTTTTTAGTGCATCACTTATTGAGATGGTTTTATGAATGCGTTGTGTTCTTGCAAGATTCAGTTTTGTAAAATCTATTAATACCTGTGAAGGATTCAGTGAACTTGTTTCCCCGTTTTTTACCCATTCCTCAAAACGTTTTAGATACCTTTCATAGGTAAATAATCCAAGTGATTTTAATAATGTACTCAT
>JBBQTZ010000242.1:0-6899 GCA_038234405.1 Chitinophagales bacterium | reverse complement strand
AGGGGGTTTGCCAAAATACGGGCAGACGGAAGTTATCTTCAACATTTTGTTCGCTACTGTACTTCATATCGGGCAGACGTTTTTCAATTTAGCTTTTGTTCGTTATCTTCATCTTCAGTTTTTCAATCATCATTGGTTCCGTGCTGACGCAATACTAATTCCCGTACTTCGGCAAGCTCTGTCCGGTGTCTGCAAAGCGTAATTGACACTCTAATTATCAAAGAGAAAATAAGGAATGGAACGTTTTTGCAATTGCCTGGTACTTGCGTAGCAAAATATTAATTTTTGCGGGTATTTGCATTAGCGCATTTTTAATTATTTCTCTTCTCTTAAAACAATTTTACAAGCCGCAATCTGAATTAAAAGATGAAACTGAAATATAGGATTACTATTGGAAATGTTCTTGTACTTATCATGGTATCTTTTTCAGTTTTTACTAATTTTACTTCTAAAGACCCAAATGACTTGATTGGTGTAGGATACCTTTTGTTTTACTCTATTTTTATATTTTTAGCCGACTTATTTCTACAGTGGATAATTGATAGGTACAAAAAGATATTAGTAATTGAAGGTTTTGCCCTTGCCATTATTCTTATTTTATTAGCTGTAACATGACAACGCCATGCAGGCAACAAAAGTATTGCTGCAAGCAGGGCATGACGTTGTTGAGCGACCTGATAAGGTCTTGGTCGGATAGTTTTATACGGGCATCCGTAAGAAAAACCTACTCTTCCACGAGTAGTAGCTTACCGGTACTGCGGCTTGAGTAATCGGGCGGTAGTAAGCTTCCGGAACAATGAACCGAGCAGTTGTAAAACTGGATGTTGATTTCCGTGAGGAAGGTAAAATAACTGATAAACCCAATCGGTGTAGGGCTAAGCTGGGTGGTATGCACAAGTTAATTGAATGAACGTTAGAATCACCGTCACCAGCAAGGAGCTTAGGGGTGTGACAAAGTTTTAAAGCTTCGGCCAAAACGGCAACGACATGAGTTAAACTGTTAGCAACGTATCCATTTTACCAACCCCATATTTAAATAGCTAGAATAAGGCATCACCTTTGCTTAATGCAAGATGAAAAAATAAACAAGATAGCGCAAATGCATAAGCATATAGCAGCCTGTAAAGAAAGTGGCCTACAGGTAAAACAGTATTGTAAAGAACAAAAATTAAAGCGCTCTGCCTATTATTACTGGTGTAAAAAATTACAAACTGATTCACCTGAAGATACCGGATCATTTATTGAATTACAACTGATAGCAACTACCAGCTGTGTAGAAATTATTTTTTCCAATGGTGTAAAAATAAATTTTGAGAGCCTCGTGCCTGTCCATTATTTAAAGCAGTTGATTGGTTGATATGTTGTACTTAAGCCAGTATTATTTCTTCTCTGCGTATATGCGATGGTAATGGGTTGCGCCCGTTCTGATTTACACGGATACTCTTTGTTTTAGTTATTACCTCTTATAGGTAGTCAATTATCATACCACTAATATTATACAATGCAATATTGGCGGGCTTTTCAGGCTTTTATTGAAAATCTTTTTTTATGCCTGACAGATCGTAATATAATGCCTTGTAAAATCAGTTGTAATTGTAAATGAGATAGTAAAATGTCACTACTTAAATTATTTACGCCTCCGTCTGTTCTCTCACCAACGGGGATAAATTATATAGATTTGAAGAAACCTCCCGAATACCGGCGAGACCCACGGCTATGCTGCAAAGCCTTTATTGGAAACTCGCCCTGGAACTTTTAAATGCTAAGTGAAAATTATAGTGGAATCAAATACCACCACCCCTACCCTCTCCCAAGGAGTGGAATGAGTACCCACGAAAATAAAGACTTCTAATAATAGCAGAGACCAATTCCCCTCCCATGGAGGGGTTAGAGGTGGTTCACTACTCTCATATCACTTCGTGTCTACTTCATAATTAAGGCGCTCTCAGGCGGATTTCCGTGCGGCAGGTAAATAGCCGGCAGCACCCGCCGCCATTGCAGCGGGGTGCATGAGCTAAATACTCTCCAGCATCAAAAAATTATTTACGCCCCCGTCTGTTCTCTCACCAACAGGCATAAATTATATAGATTTGAAGAACCCTCATGGATACCGGCGAGTTCCACAGCTACGCTGCAAAGCCTTTAGTGTAGACTTGCCCTGGAATTTTTAAATGCCAAGTGAAAATTATAGTGGAATTAAATACCACCACCCCTACCCGCTCCCAAGGAGTGGAATGAGTATCCACGAAAATAAAGACTTCTAATAATATCAGAGACCAGTTCCCCTCCCATGGAGGGGTTAGGGGTGGTTCACTACTGGCATACCACTGCGTGTCTCCCTAAAATTTAAGCGTTCTCAGGCCCGTTTCCGGGCGGCAGGTATATAGCCGGGCAGCACCCGCCGCCATTGCAGCAGGGTGCATGAGCTAAATACTCTCCAGCCTCAAAGAATTATTTACGCCACCGTCTGTTCTCTCACCAACGGGGATAAATTATATAGATTTGAAGAACCCTCCCGAATACCGGCGAGTTCCACAGCCACGCTGCAAAGCCTTTAGTGTAGACTTGCCCTGGAACTTTTAAATGCTGAGTGAAAATCGGATTGGAATTAAAAATGGTGGGTTCTTTTTAGTACAGTAAAGCAGCCCTTGCCATGGCTCCTGTCTCTACAAAAAAATACATGCTTTTCCATTTGAAAATATATTGTTCTTGGTTGATGAAATAAATTTAATAAAACCAGCTAATTCACCGGAAGTAAAATGTAGCAAGCCGTGTTTCGAGCAAACACGAACCACGGCTGAAGAAGTAAGCTTTCATTTACATAACTGAAATTTTCATCGTTCACAACTCGTGTAGCCAGAAGTAGGATAACTTTTTTGAAACTGGCACCAGGGCTATTTATATTATTAGTATGATAAACAATCTGGTACCGAAGCCAACTCCAATACCAGGCGGTAATATACAGCAGCAGGCGGTGTTTGTTTACATAGTACCTGTAAATACTAGCCTCTGTACTCTCAATTTCTGCTGCCAGTTTTTTAAAAGTGAATGATTCAAAACCGTTACTATTGGTCATCTGTATGCTATGCTGAATGATTTTTTTTCCAATGCCATTTCCTTTAGGTCACGATGAAAAAGATTTCCATCCAGTTCAGTTTGAATCTGCATTTGAATAAGAAAAGTGTTGATTGGCAATACTATCGAATATTAGATTCAACCAGTTCAGGTAATACTGTTAAATTAAATTCATTTCGAAATGTATCACTTTTGTTGATAATAGTAAAGCTATTATAAATCATGGTTAAATATGATATTGGTCATAGGTTTTTGCAATGTTAAAATGCACTTTTACTATATCCATATAAAACACAAAAGCAATGAAAAAGATACTGGTTCCCACCGACTTTTCAAACAACGCCCAAAAGGCAGTTGACTATGCGGTTGCTATTGCCGAAAAAGCCGATGCAGAAATAATATTATTGAATGCGCTGGCTGTTGTGGATACAACCTTTTCGAGCAGAAAAGCGGTTTTTGAGGAATACAACAATTCATTAGCCGCAGATATGAGGGAGCAGTTAAAAGACCTTCAGCAAACTGTTGAAAAAAAATCGACAGTAAAGATTACAACTAAATTTTTTAAAGGCAGCATTGCCGATTCTATTTTAAAATGTGCTGTTGATGAAGATGTAAACCTTATTGTAATGGGTACCCGTGGCGCAAGCGGAATAGAGCGAATGCTGTGGGGAAGCACAACAGCAGGTATCATTGGTAATACTACCATCCCGGTGTTAGCCATTCCCAGGGGAGCGGAGTGGAAGGGATTAAAAAATATTTTATTTGCCACCCGACATTTTGAAGCGGACGATAAAACATTGATACCTATTCTTAAACTGGCGCAGTTAGAAGCTGCACTGGTGCATGTAGCTGTATTTACAGATACAGATGATAATGATCTAGCTGACTATATAGAACATGGACGGTTATTAAATGCTTACAAGCAAACATTGCCGGCAAGATATAAAGATGTACAATTTAAAACTGAGCATCTGGAAGGAAAAGAATTTGAAGATACCATAGAACAGTATATCAAAGGATATGATATTGATATGCTTGTAATGATAACACATAAAAGAAGTTTTTGGAATAGCATGTTTAACCGCAGCATGACGAAAAGCATGGCATATCAAATCAACATACCGCTGCTGGCAATTCCGGTATAACAGCAAGTTGATTGCCTCCGAAATGCTGTTTGAAAAATTGCCCCCATTTCAGCTATAAAACTGAAGTGGAAATTATTCAAAATCATTGGTTAAATAACATTCATAAGTATAAAAAATACTAATCATGAAACAATTAACAGCTTCACCGAAAAAAATATTTTTATTGTTTTCTTTTCTGGCTATCACTGGTATTGCCGTTGCACAAACCTATAACGATAGTGCCATCAAGAAAAATGTTCAAGCTATTTCCAGCCCTTTAGAAAATATTCTTAAACTAGAGCCGGCCATGTTTGAATACGATACACATAATTTTAAACACCTGAAACTACAGAAAGGGATACAATACGGATTTATGGCAGAAAACATGCAAACCGTTTTTCCGGGCTTGGTAACGGAAAAGCATATTTCCTATATGTTTGGTAAAAATGTTTACCGGGATGCCAAAATAAAAACAATTGATGAAGCAAGCCTGATACCGGTTTTAGTAGCTGCTTTTAAAGAACAGCAAGCCGAGATTGAAAAACTAAAAGTGGAATTGCAAGTGCTAAAAAACAAAGCAGGTTTGGCAACTCATTAAAGTTTGTCAGGTATAAAAATAGCAAAATCTGCATTTTTTTGGTGTATCCAAACAACAACGTAATTGTAAGAGAAGATAAACATTATCACGCTGCAGCATTGGCACAAAGTCAAAACCAAAATATCAGGTCATCTTAAAAAATGCAATATGAAGAAAATACTTGTCCCAACCGATTTTTCAGTTAACTCAAAAGCTGGTGTGCGCTTTGCCATACATTGGGCTACAAAGCAAAATCTGGAATTGGTCTTTGTTCATGTACTCAATATTTTAAGAGTTACCAATTGGTCTGATAGCTATTTTGCAAAGTATGCAGCAGCGGAAGAAAAGTTGTGCAGCATAAAATTTGAAAAGTTTATTGCTGATATATACCGGCAAATGAATGTGAAACCTGGCAAGCATTCATATTTAATTGTTCAGGGTATTGGTGCAGATATTTCCATCCTTGATTATTGCAGAAAAAATACAGGTATTGATTATATCTGCATCAGCACAAGAGGTGCAGGAAAGTTTAAAAAAATATTTGGTACTAATACAGGCAATCTCATTACAAAGTCAGAAGTGCCGGTGCTTGCCGTTCCGCAAAACTACAAAGTGGCTGATGTTAAGAGTGTATTGTATGCAACAGACTTGCGAAACTATACAGCCGAAATAAAAAAAGTGGTTGATTTTGCACAGCCGCTCAAAATAAAAATTGAAGTAGTACATTTTGTATGGCCCGATGAAATTTCGTTTGATAGAAAAACAATTGAAGCGGCTTTAAAGAAACAGTTTAAATACGGATTGAATTTGAATTTTGAAAAAAATGATGGCAGTAATTTATTAATTGAAAACCTGGAAAAACAAATCAGTAAAAGGAAGCCATCAGTGGTTACAATGTTTACCAATCAGAAGAGAACATTTTTTCAAAAACTATTCTTGTCAAGCAAAGCGGAAGAATTGTCTTTTAAGGCAAAAGTGCCCTTGCTGGTTTTTAATAAACAATAGCAAATAATTTTCGTAACTAAAAATATACATCATGCAAAAAATACTTGTTCCCACCGACTTTTCGGCTACTGCCATGAAGGCGGTTACTTATGCTGCGGAAATTGCGCAAAAAACCGGAGCTACAATTTTTTTGCTGCATGTTATTGAACCTATTACCGACGGCATCCGGCAACCCTATCGGCTGCAAAACAAACTACAGGAAGCAATTGTCAATAACAGGTTAGGAGAATTGGATGCCCTGCAAAAAATTGTTGCTGAAATTTACCCAACAGTAAAAACAGAAACCGGACTGTTGAATGGTACAATAACCAACATCATTCATGATTTTGCCGAAAAACAACAGGTGGATTTGATAATTATGGGCACGACAGGTGCCAGTGGCATAAAAGAAATATTTATGGGCAGCGTGGCGGCAGGCACTATTGGCAGGGCAAAGATACCGGTGCTTACTGTACCTGTTGGTTATGCAATGGAAGAGCCCGACGGCATCCTGTTTGCCACTAATAGGTTTGAACAAAATAAGGATTTACTCAAGCCGATTGTTGAGCTGGCAAATCTCTATGCTGCCACTATCCATGTGGCCGTGTTTGTAGATAGCGATGACGCACAAGCTGTTGACTATATTTTTAACACCCGGCAATTGTTGGAGTACCTGGAAGTGTTGCAGAAAATGTTTCCTGGTATAAAATTTAAAGGGGAACTATTAGAAGGAAGTGATTTTGAAACAACCGTAGATAAATACGATACAAAAAATGAGGTAGATATAATTGCGATGATTACATACCACAAAAGTTTTTGGGAAAAAATTATGCGAAAAAGTATGACGAAGAAAATGGCTTTTCATTCTACCATTCCATTGCTGGCTATTCCGGCGAAATAGAATTGTCACTAGAAAGTGGATAATATAACGCAGAGATACCGTCCCTCTTAAATCTACTCATTCATTGTGGGCATTAGAATGGAAGCGCAAAAATAGATCATCTTATTAGTAGCGTTTAAGTGGTATTCATAGCAGTAAGTTATAGCAGTAAGTTATAGCAGTAAGTTATAGCAGTAAGTTATAGCAGTAAGTTATAGCAGTAAGTTATAGCAGTAAGTTATAGCAGTAAGTTATAGCA
>JBBQTZ010000241.1:0-7001 GCA_038234405.1 Chitinophagales bacterium | reverse complement strand
TCTTTTGATACTACACTTCTGATGCAGCTTCCTCTTCTTCCTTTTTTTCCTGAGGCTTTAAGTTAAAAATAATTTTCTCTTTACTTTCATCTAAGGTAGCTAACAAAATATCACCTGCTTTTACATTCATGTTCAAAATTTCTTCTGCTAATGGATCTTCAAGGTATTTTTGAATAGCACGGTGTAAGGGCCTTGCACCAAACTGAGCATCATAACCTTTATCAGCTATAAAATCTTTAGCCTCTGCACTTAACTCCATCCCAAAGCCCAGGTTTACTAAACGTTTCATAACCCCCTTCATCAAAATATCAATTATAGAAAAAATATTTTCTTTTGAGAGAGAATTAAAAATTACAACATCATCTATTCTGTTTAAAAACTCAGGACTAAAAGTACGTTTAAGCGCCTTTTCAATTACAGCTTTATTGTTTTCATCTGCATTTTGCACTCGTGATGCTGTTGCAAATCCAACACCTTCACCAAAATCTTTTAACTGACGGGCTCCAATATTAGACGTCATAATGATCATGGTATTTTTAAAATCCACTTTCCTGCCCATACCGTCTGTTAGTTGACCATCATCTAGTACCTGTAATAAAATATTATAAATATCCGGATGTGCTTTTTCTATTTCGTCCAATAAAATTACACTGTAAGGTTTTCTTCTTACTCTTTCTGTAAGTTGACCGCCTTCCTCATATCCAACATAGCCGGGAGGGGCGCCAATGAGACGGCTGACAGTAAACTTTTCCATGTATTCACTCATATCAATTCTTATGAGTGAATCTTCATTATCAAACATATACCTGGCCAACGACCTGGCAAGTTCAGTTTTTCCTACGCCTGTTGGTCCTAAAAATATAAAAGTACCAATTGGCTTTTTAGGGTCTTTAAGGCCAACTCTATTGCGTTGAATTGCTTTAACAACTTTTGAAATTCCTTCTTCCTGACCAATTACCGCACCCTTTAAATCATCTCCCATTCGGCGCAGTTTTTCTGTTTCTGCTTGTACCATACGTTTTACTGGTATGCCTGTCATCATACTTATCACTTCAGCTATATCTTCTTCCTCTATTGGAAAACGTTTGTTTTTACTTTCTTCTTCCCAATCGTTCTTAGCTTTTTCGAGTTCTTCCTGCAATCTTTTTTCAGAATCTCTTAGTGATGCAGCTTCTTCAAAACGCTGGCTTTTAACCACTTTGTTTTTTTCAAGCTTTATATCTTCAATTTTCTTCTCAAGCTCTATCACATCTTCTGGCACATTGATATTTTTAATATGCTTTCTTGCTCCTACCTCATCCAACACATCAATGGCTTTATCTGGTAACAATCTATCTGTCATGTAGCGCTCACTCAATTTTACACAAGCATCAATTGCTTCCACGCTATAAGTAACGTTATGGTAATCTTCGTATTTACTTTTGATATTCATCAAAATCAGAATCGTTTCTTCTACAGAAGGTTGTTCTACAATTACTTTTTGAAACCTGCGATCTAAAGCACCATCTTTTTCGATGTGCATACGGTATTCATCAAGGGTAGAGGCACCGATACATTGTAATTCACCTCTTGCTAAGGCTGGTTTAAAAATATTGCTTGCATCTAATGATCCACTTGCTCCACCGGCACCCACAATAGTATGAATTTCATCAATAAATAAAATTACATCCCTATTTTTTTCTAATTCGTTCATGATGGCTTTCATTCTTTCTTCAAACTGGCCACGATATTTAGTACCTGCTACCAAAGCGGCAAGATCAAGGGACACAACTCTTTTATCAAACAAAACCCTGCTTACTTTTCTCTGCACAATTCTTAAAGCCAAACCTTCTACTATAGCTGTTTTACCCACGCCAGGTTCACCAATTAAAATAGGGTTATTCTTTTTTCTACGAGATAATATTTGTGATACCCTTTCAATTTCTACTTCTCTTCCAACAATTGGATCGAGAGATCCGTTTTCTGCCAGCCTCGTAATATCACGTCCAAAATTATCTAAAACAGGCGTTTTAGTTTTTGGCTGAGTGGTAGCACCCCGTTGAGCTTTTTGCTGTTGGCTGTATTGTTTTCTTTCCTCATCAAAATCATCTTCATTTTCTTCAGAAAATTCTGCTTTTGGAGGATTGCTGGTAACGAAACCCAGTTCATTTTTGAACATGTCGTAATCCACTTCAAATTGATTTAAAATTTGAGTTGCAATATTTTCTTTATTCTTGAGTATAGAAAGCATTAAATGCTCACTCTCTACCAAGGTACTTTTGTGGGCTTTGGCTTCCAATACAGTTATTCTAATAACTTTTTCTGCCTGCTTTGTTAAGGGCAAAGAGTTAATATTAGCTATATTTTTCCCTGTTTTGTCTTTTACAGCCACTTCTATCTCTTTTCGAAGTTCATACAAATCAACATTAAGTGATTTTAAGATTTTTATGGCTGTATTTTCACCATCCCGGATTAAGCCTAAAACAAGGTGCTCGGTTCCAATAAAATCATTACCTAGGCGAAGTGCCTCTTCCCGGCTGTATGAAATTATTTCTTTTACCTGTGCTGAAAAATTGTTATCCATTTATATTGAATTTAGGTTGTACAATAATAACGATTAATTGGTACATTTAGTTTGCACTATTTTTGAAATGTTAACATGTTGAAAAGTTAATTAAGTGTTTATTAAAGAAAATATATAAGGTACTAGTTATAAACAATCAATTTAAAAAGAAAAAATAATTAGTTTGTGATAGCTGGAGTTAAAATCTTGTTATTGTAAACAATACAACTTTTTATTAACTAATTATAATAAAATTAAAATCGTGATGATTTTAAATGCTTAAAAACAAATTATCAATTATATGGAGTTAACCGTCAAAATAGATACCAAAGAAAGATTTACTGTATTTACACAGACAGAAAAGGAAATGTATGTTATAATGACAGCACAATTATGTGATTTGTTGCTTACTTACCTCCAAAAAGACATACCACATATCATTTTAAACCTTCAAAATGTTGAAAAGATAGATGAGCAGACAGGAGAATTATTGGCAACTACGCAACAGAATTTTTATGAATCAAATTGTTCGTTTGTTATTTGCTGTCTTAAAAAAAATGTAGAAGATACGCTCGACAAGCTTGAGCTACTAGAAATTATGAATGTAACACCATCTGAAAGTGAGGCATGGGATATTGTACAAATGGAAGAAATTGAAAGAGAAATACTTGGCGATGAATAAAATTTTTTATTAAAACACTCCATACTTTTCTTATAAATTATATTTTATATTAAGCAACATATTTAGCTTGATATTTGTCTATACTTTATTTAAACCCCATATAATAAGATTCTTTTATCCATGTTAGCTTTAACAATACTGGGCAATAATTCGGCTATACCTGCTTTTAACAGAAATCCTACTGCACAAGTGCTCCAATCGCTTGATGAGGGCTATCTGATTGATTGTGGTGAGGGTACACAGGTGCAGTTAACGAGATATAAAATCAGGCGTAGTAAAATCAATCATATATTTATTTCGCACCTGCATGGCGATCATTATTTTGGATTGATAGGATTGCTTACCAGTTTGAGTTTACTTAACCGAACCCAAGATTTGCATGTACATGGGCCCGAAAAACTAGGAGCTATTCTTCAACTTCAATTAGATGCAGCTAAAACTAAACTTAGTTACTGTTTTTATTTTCATGCAATTACAGCAGAAGGTTTAATTATGGATAATAATAAATTAACGGTAATGGCCTTTCCGGTTAAACACCGTATTGAGTGTTGGGGGTTTTTATTTAAGGAAAAAAGAAACCTTAGAAAATTAAATGCAGAAAAGGTAAGGGCATTTGAAATTCCTGCTTCCTTTTATGACAAATTGCAAAAAGGGGAAGATTATGTTAATAAAAAAGGGACCATTATCCCTAACAGTGAGGTTACTTTTGCGGCTGCGCTGCCCAAAACTTATGGTTATTGTGCAGATACTATTTATGATGAAGCGCTGGTAGATAAAATAATGGGCGTTGATTTACTTTATCATGAAACCACCTACCTTAAAGGAAATGAAGAAAAGGCTGCAGCCCGGTTTCACTCTACTACCTTACAGGCGGCATCCATAGCAAAGCAGGCTTGTGTAAAAAAATTACTGGTTGGTCATTTTTCTGCTAAATATGAATTGCTTGATCAATTTTTAGAGGAAGTAACTACAGTGTTCCCCAATGCAGAACTTGCTTTAGACGGGGTTAGCTACTTAATTTAACCTATTTTTTAGAGTTGAAAACTAAGCCTGCTTTTTTTAGGGGCATTAAAAATGTTAACTAAAATATTTGTGAACTTTTTTAGGCAACCTTACCTAAAACACTAGCTGCATTGCAATTAAAGGAGCAAAGATTTCAACTGTAAAAGCTTACTTAATTATCAACTTTTGTAATGATGTTAAAACCGGCTGCCATTATCCAATTGTAAAACTCAGGAAACCACTTTTGCCAGGTAGCTTCGTTGTGTTTACCTTCTTTATCAATGATGGCATACAACATGGCAGATGAATTTTTACCTACTTTTTCCTGAATACGCATCATATCACCAACCATCTCTTTCCCTTCATATTCACCAACATAAAAAAACATTTTTCCATTTAATTTTCGAGATAGCGAATCTGTAAGATTATCTATATCATTTGCAGCCCAAAAAGATGGTGAAAAAATACCTGCCTTTGCAAATACATCAGGGTATTGCAGCGTAGCATAATAAGAAATTAATCCCCCCATAGAACTACCAGCAATAATGGTGTTTTCTTTACCAGGTAAAGTTCTGTAATGCTTATCTACAAAGGGTTTTAGTGTTGTTGCAATAAAATCTACATATTGCTGCCCCTCTCCTTTTCCAAATTCGTTGTGATTGCAGGGATTATATTCGTTCATTCTATTAGAGTCGCTTTCTATACCCACAACTATACAAGGCTGTTTACCACTTTTTATTAATGAATCTAAACACTCATCTACTCCCCACTCACCATAACCGGCAGTAAAATTGTCGAAAATATTTTGGCCATCGTGCATATACAAAACCGGATATTTCTTTTTACTGCTGGCATAGCCTTCGGGTAAATACAACCATATTTTTCTGGTTCTGCCAAGTTGGGGCAATGCAAAAGCTGCATCCATTATTGATACATTTGCTGAATGGGTGTGCACTTTTTCGGGCTTAACAAAATCATCCTGCCAACTGGCAATGTTCAATTCTACACTGGTATCACTAACTAAATGAACAGCCCTGTTTTGAATAGAACCACCATCAACACTGGATTCTACTGCATCCCAACTGCCGCGGGTTAATTTAAACTCATAAAAATTGGCAGGCAAATTCTTCAATTCTATATATTGGCCTTGCTCATTTTTATAGAATTGGTATTGCAAATTTTTTGGATTCCATTGGTTAAAATTACCTGCAATAAATATTGAATCCGATGTATGAGTAGATGGATAATTTTTAATTGTAAGTTTTAAAGTAAACTGAGCATAACTATTAACAGGGAGGATAGAAATTATCCAAAGTAAAATGAAACCGCTCTTATAAAAATGAATCCGTTTTACCATGGATAGTTATTTTAATTGGTATGCTATTTTAAATAAGTTTTTATCTTTTGCTGTAATGCAGCACTTACCGGAACTAATGGCAAACGCAACGTATTATTAACAAGACCAAGCTCATACAAAAATGCTTTAACCCCAGCAGGATTATTTTCGGCGAATAATAAATTGTACGCTTCTATCAAAGGAAAATTAAGTTCACTTGCTTTAATAAAATCGGCTGCAAGGCCTGCTCTAACCATATCAGAAAATTGTTGGGGGAAACAGTTGGCTGCTACGCTTATTACACCATCTATACCACAGGCAAGCTCGGGTAATACAAGATCATCATCTCCACTAACAATTAAAAAATGATCAGGCCTGTCTCTTAGCAATTGCATGCACTGTGGTATGCTGTTAGCAGCCTCTTTAATTCCGCCAATATTAGCAACTTCATTTGCAAGCCTGATGGTAGTTGATGGCTCCATATTTCTACCTGTGCGGCCTGGTACATTGTATAAAATAATTGGCTTTGGCGATGCCGCTGCAATATGGCTGTAGTGTTGAAAAATACCTTCCTGAGATGGTTTATTGTAATATGGAGCGGCACTTAATACTGCTGTTGCTTTTTCTAACGGAAATTCTTCCAGTGTTTTGCAAACTTCCTTTGTATTATTACCGCCAATACCTACTACTACTGCTACCCTATTATTCACTTTATCATAGGTAAAGTGTAAGATATCGAGTTTTTCGTGTTTGTCTAAAGTAGGAGTTTCCCCTGTGGTGCCCTGGGTAACGATGTATTCTACACCATTATCAATAACAAAATCAATCATTTTACCTAATGCAGTATAATCTACAGATTGATCACTTGTAAATGGTGTTACAATTGCAACACCTGTGCCTCTTAATTGCTGTCTTAAATTCATCGAATTTTTTTGTGAAGATATTATTATACAGGGAAATGTAAAAATCAAAAAAGACCTCTTTCTGATTAGGTATTTATTGGAGATATTGCAGTTGAATTGGTAATGAAGAGATACATATAATAAAGCAAGGGTTTAAGCAATTTTTTGGCTGATAGGATAATAAACTATTTTGAGGTAAATAGATATTCTGAAAGGCTTGTATTTGAAGAAGATAAATAAAGTAATAGTTTTTAAAGTTTAAATATGGGTTAAACAAAGCACTTTATTTATAGTAAAATATTTTTAGTTTATATCAGTAAAAATTAAGGTATAGAATATTTACACTTAATTTTATACAATGCTAATTCAACCAAAAGGTATTTGATTTTTTTTACATCCTGTAATCAAAATAAAATTCAACTGCCATGTTTTACTTGCAATCTCATTAGAAAAATATTAGTTTTCTAATTTTATATTAAGCGGCTGGCACATGAATTACTACTAAGGTTCCTTTATTTGGTGCTGCATCAATTTCTA
>JBBQTZ010000240.1:0-7018 GCA_038234405.1 Chitinophagales bacterium | reverse complement strand
GATATTACAAGCAGTTATAAACCTGTACTTCGCAATGCGGTTAAAATAAATTTTTCTGCTACCAACTTAAACGCTGATACTACCAAATCAATATCTGCTTATGATGTACCGGCTCAAAATCTTTTTTATAGCTATCAACCTCCTTCGCTTAAGCCATTGGCACTTACGCAGGATACTTTGCTGGAGCTGGGAGTAAGAAATTTTTTAAAGGCAGGCTTTGGTAATTTTACCACACCGTATTTAAAGGCGGGGTTTAGTTTTGGTGATGGTAAAAAGGCATTGGTAAATGTGTATGCGGATTATATAAGTAGCAAGGGTACTATTGTAAATCAGGAGTATGCACAGCTAAATCTTAAAGCTGCCGGCAGGTATTTTACAGAAAAAAATGAACTGAGCGGCAGTGTAGCCATGCGCCAGCAAGATTATTATTTGTATGGCTATAATCACGACCTGTATAGTTTTGCTAAAAGCGATGTATTGCAACGTTATCAGCAAATAAATATGACCGCAGCGGTAAAAAACAAAGTAGAAACCGAAACCGGTATTAATTACAGTCCTTCTGTTGCTGTCAATATATTTAACAGTCCTAACAAACTTTCTGAAAGCACTTTGTTGTTAAATGCACCAGTAGAAAAAACTTTTAATGATGTTTTTACGATCAAATTATCTGCATCGGCCAATATCACATCTTACAGCTCTAAAAACCTGGATACCAATGTTAAGTTTAGCAACAATGTGTACCAGTTTGCACCAGAATTAATTTACGCAAAACCTTTATTGAATATTCATGCCGGCGTATCGCCTACCTGGGATAATGGCAAACTAAGCGTGCTGCCCAATATTTATGGTGAGTTTAAAGTAAAAGATAATTTTTTATTGTTTCAGGCAGGGATTGTAGGACGGGTTGTTAAAAATACATTCCAGCATTTATCTGGCATTAATCCGTACCTGCAAACGCTTTCACTACAGCAAAATACCAAAGAAACTGAATGGTATGGTGGACTAAAGGCAACCCTGGGCAAACATTTTAATTTTAGTGCCAAAGCGTCGTGGCTTACTTTTAGAAATATGCCTTTCTTTATTAACGATACTTTGCTGGGTAATACTTTCAAAATTAGTAATGATACCAGGGTTTCCAATTTTAGGTTGCATGGCGATTTGAGTTATATCAATCAGGATAAATTTACTGTAACCGGTGGCCTTACTTTTAATGGTTACAATGGTATGCAAAACAATAGCAGGGCATGGGGTACTATACCGGTAGAAATTAATGGATCGTTGCGTTGGTGGGCATTTAAACAGGTATTGCTTAAAAGCGACTTTTGGGCTTATAGTGCCAGTCCGTATTTAATAAAAAATAACGTACAGGGTACATCATCTGGTGGGGCAGATTTAAGTGTTGGGGCTGAAGTTGCGGTTGCAAAAAAAATAAGCGTTTGGCTGGATGTAAATAATGTTTTCAATAATAAATATGAACGCTGGCGCAATTACCCTGTTTATGGATTAAACTTTTTGGCAGGTGCTTTAATCAGGTTTTAGCAAACTTTACCTTTGCAAAACATGGGTTAAACTATAACTGTATTTTATAAATTTTTATTGCATTTGCTTTTGCTGCCAGGGGTGTTTACTTAATCTGTAATTTTATATTTTTAAATGTACGTTTGCAGTTATTAATTATAGATATTTGCCTTAAAGCAATTATCTGCAAAGCAAATGTTTGATGTTATAGCCTCCTCTTTTTTTCAAAAAAAAACCTGCCATTTACCTTGTATAGGTAAATTATCTTTTTTATATACACCTGCCGCAGCAGATGTTGCTAACGCTCAAATAAGCGCACCTCAACAAACCATCATTTTTACACCTACAGATAGTAATGAGAACATTTTTAATGAGTTTTCTGCTATTAGTGAATTAATGCAGCAGAAATTAACTACAGATAAAACGTTGGATATTACCGGCATTGGTACTTTTATTAAAGATGCTGAAGGTATTATTCACTTTATTCCTATTGATGTTGATCCGGTTTTTTTGCAACCTGTAAATGCAGCGATTGTAACACGGCAGATGGTAGAAACTGCTATGGCTGTTGGCGATATAAATACCGCCACTTCTGCCAAAAGTAAAAAGCAAAGTGAGGCAAATGATGCTGCGGTAGAAAAAAAATCAAACTGGTGGATTTGGGCAATTCTACTGGCAGTAGTAAGCCTTTCTTTAATTGAGTTTTACCTGTACAATTTTGGCTTTAATAATGCTGGTAACTGTGCCCCCATTTCTTACTTTTAATTCATTTTTAATTCAAAAATTTTAGGCCAGCGTTTGCCGGTGATAAATATTTTTTTGGTAGTGCTATCGTATGCAATACCATTGAGTACATTGTCTAATTCCTGCCAATTAATGGGGTAGCTGCTATAGAATGATTTCAGTAAATCGGTTGTCTCTAATTTGCCAATTACATGCCCGTTATCAGGGTTAATTTGCAGAATAAATGTTTTTCCCCAAACATTAGCATAAATAGACCCATTGATGTATTCCAGCTCATTTATATTATTTACCGGCCCATTATTATCTGTTACCGAAATAATTTTTTTGGTGGTAAAATTTGAAGGATTTACAAAATATAAATTTCCGGATGCCTGCCCATCACTGATGATGAGATCCGTACCATTATTTGTAATTCCCCAACCTTCTGTGTGCCAGTTAAAAGTTTGTACAGGTTTGGTAAGATCAGATAAGTTGTACACAAACGCAACATGGTTTTGATAGGTAAGCTGGTATAGTTTATCGTCTAAAATATTGATGCCTTCGCCAAAAATATTGGGGTCTTTCAATTGGATTTTATTTTCTATTTTACCAGATTTAATATCTGTTATTTGAATATAAGACTGGTTCAATAAACCGGTGCTTTCATACAATTTGCCTTTGTGAACCAGCAAGCCTTCTGTAAAAGCGGACGTATCATGTGGATATTCTGCCATCAATATAGCCTGCAATTGCTTTGGCGCTGCCAATCCGTTTCCGGTTGATACGGTTTCATCCGGAGTTGGATCACTGCTATTGTTGTTGCAAGAAAAAAAAGTGGCTAAGGCTATCAGTGTAAATAATCTTTTCATCAGTATTAAAATTGCTGTTTGGATGGCAAAAGTAACAAAGCGAATGCTGCTTAAAAGGGATTAAAGCATAAAAGATTGTAAATATTTTTGGCTGTGTGCTATTTAATTGGTTATTTGCAATCACTCTGAAACAAATGTCCTCCGTTAATTTTTACAACAAGGCTTTGTGTCCTTTCCAATATTTATTCAAACTCCAACAAGTATTTATTTGGGTGCCGGTAATTTACCTGTACTTATTTATTGTACAATCCTTATCCTGTTTAAATCCAGCATTTTTAAATAGCTGAAAATAGTTTGGTGCTTATACCCAACTATAACAGGCTACCAGTTTTCTACATCCATCCCCCTGCAAAGCCGCTGATTTTAATTCCGTGCATTCCATTTTAATAAAATTTTTTCCATATTGTGGAAATGCAGTTTCCGGCCATCCTCTGAAACCCACGCCAGTTAAGCATTTTAGTTTTGGCATCAATCATGAATTACTATGGACAATCCCATAAATATTCAATTATGAAAACAACTATCGCAATCATTTTCTCTCTTCTTTCTTTAGCAACTGCAACTGCTCAGCGTATTTGTGGCTCTTCAGAATATAAAGCTCAATCTTTACAAGCTAACCCGGCATTACAAACAACTTTTAATACTATTGAGCAACAAATTGCAAGAAATACTCGTGGTGTAGCAAGAGACACTACGTTAAACGAGTTGATTAATATACCTGTTGTAATACATGTTATCTATAATACTGCAGATCAAAACATCAGCGATGCACAAATACTTACCCAGTTAGTAGTTTTAAATAATGATTTTGCTTATCAAAATGCTGATAAAATAAATACGCCTGCAGTGTTTAAAAACTTTGCTGCTGATGGTAGAATTAAGTTTTGCCTTGCTCAGGTAGATGCAAAAGGAAATCGCACAACCGGAATCATACGCACAAGCACGAAAGTAGTAAGTTTTAGTGCCGATGATGCTATGAAATTTTCGTTACAGGGTGGTGATAATGCATGGGATAGCAAAAAATATTTAAACATTTGGGTTTGTAACTTAAGCGGAAGAAGTTTGGGTTATGCAACAGCGCCTGGTACTGAATTTGATAAAGATGGTGTGGTGATTGCTTTTGATGCATTTGGTACAAAAGGAAAATTAAGACCAACTTTTAATAAAGGCCGCACTGCAACGCATGAAATTGGTCATTGGCTTGGTTTAAAGCATTTATGGGGTGATGCAGTTTGCGGAGATGATATGGTAGATGATACACCTAATCAAAAATCTTACAACTACGGTACACCTAGTTTCCCCAAAATGTCTTCTTGCTCACCTAATGCAAATGGCGATATGTTTATGAACTACATGGATTTTTCCGATGATGCTTCCATGAATATGTTTACCAATGGTCAAAAAAAGAGAATGAGAGCAAATTTTGCAAAAGATGGTTTCCGTAATTCATTTCTTACTTCTTTTGCCTGCGATAGCAACCTTGTACAGTCAGCAGCCTTACCAGTTGCCCCGGTTAAACCAGTTGTAACTACTGCCACTCAAAGCTTTAAAGTGTATCCAAATCCTGTACAATCTATTATCAATATAGAAGCTGCAGCAGGTACATTCACGGTAGCAAAAACAATTAGCATCTACAACGCAACAGGTGTAAAAGTAATGACTGCTCAATTAGCTAAAACAACTGCAAGCCTAAACCTTTCAACTTTGCCAACAGGTTTTTATATCATCAAAATTGGTGAAGGTGCAACTGAATTTACAAGCAAGTTTGTAAAAATGTAATTGATTGAAAATTTCAACAAATTATTTTTTTGATACTAGCTATTACCTCCGTGGACTTTGTCCACAAGCGAAAACTCTTCGGCTTAGCACATTGCTCATAAAGAGACTTTGTTGGGAAGAAAGGAAAAATCAGGGGCTATCAACAACAGCACTACCATCAGCATTAGCAGCGGCTATCCGCAGTACTCCGCAGCCGCCGTACAAGCCCTCCAGCTTCGCCTAGCAAATTATCCACGGCGGCTTTGCGGGGTACTTGCTTCTATCCGCTATCCCTTCAACGGAGGAATGTTTATGGGGCTTTTACCACACAATCGTAAGAAAATAGTATTTTTTTAAACAGTCGGTTACAAAGCAAAAACCATTTAATGAATCCATTTATAAAGGCATTATAAAATCATTTACTACAATCATAGTTATTACAGGAACTATTTTTTTTAAGCAAATTGTAACTAAACCTTTTACTACTGCCGGGCAACCTTTACAAAAGAGCGCCTCTTTCATATTCCAGTACCAAAGCCACAGGTTTTGCAAGTATAGTTGTTGGGATAAAAAATGCCTGATTCCATTTGCCAAGGGCTATTCTTAAGTAAGGATTATAATATTTACAAATAATCGTTGGCATGTAATTGAAATTACATAGTTTTATAATAACAAAATAAAACAACACGTAGATATTTTTTGCGCTTGTTTACTAGATGATTGAAAATCAGTTGATAGATGAACAAGAGTTGGGGCAGTTTACGAGTTAGCGGCAAGGCTAAAAGAAACCCTACGAATAATAACACAATCTGACAAATAATGAGTTTTCTAAAAAGTTTATTCGGTAAAAAAGATGACCCAATTTCAAGCTATCAAGACTTTTGGAATTGGTTTCAAAAAAATGAAAAAGAATTCTATCGTGTTGTAAAGAGCCGACAAAACATTGAAAAGCGCTTTTTTGATAAGTTATCTCCAAAACTTGAAGAGTTAAAAGATGGTTACTTCTATGTTACAGGTATGTATGACGACAATACAGTTGAATTAATACTTACCGCAGACGGAACGGTGAAAAACATAATCTTTGTTGAGGAACTTGTTGAAACTGCTCCAAAAATAGATGGTTGGAAATTTACTGCATTAAAACCCTCACTAAAAATTGAAGATGTTACAATTAAAATGGGTGGCTTAGAATTTAATTCCGAAAACTTATTTTTCTATTCAAATGACTTACCCAAATACCCTGACGAAATTGACATTTGCATTGTTCACCGAGATATGAATGACGAGAATAGAAAAAATGTGATAAATGGCACGTACATTTTTTTAGATAACTATTTGGGTGAACTTGATTTTGTAAACAACATAGACAACTTAGAAATTATTAATAGAATTGAAGCACAAAAAGAACTTGTTTCAATAGCAAAACTTAAAGACTTCTTAGCTTGGCGTCAAAAAGAGTTTATTGAAAAATACGAAGGCGTAAGGTATGATACAGAAAACGATGAGTACTCAATGTTGGAAGCTGAATTAGAAAGTGGTAATATACTTATTGCTGTTGTAAACAAAAAATTACTAAGTTGGGATAGACAGGCATCCCATCCTTGGCTTGCAATAATGACAATTAAATATGATGGAAGCAGTAATAATGGTATGCCGAAGAATGAAGATTATGAAAGTATGAGTAACATAGAAGAAGAAATGATGAAATCACTTAGTGACAAAGACGGCAACTTAAATATTGGTAGACAAACAGCTAAAAACGAAAGAAAAATTTACTTTGCATGCAAAGACTTTAGAAAGCCATCCAAAGTATTTTACGAAACCCAAAAAAAATACAACGACAAATTTGAAATAGAATTTGATATTTATAAAGACAAGTATTGGCAGACATTTGAACGATTTACGCAACACTAAAAATGCCCAGCCATCAACAAAGGTATTGCTGCAAGCAGGGCAGGGCACGTTGTAATCTTCGGCTGCGTCTCACTATCAGCTTCGGTTTGGGCAGGAGTGTGTCACGAGAAACAAGAGAGTTAACGCTTGTTTCGCAATTGTATAAATGATGGCAGTAGGCCTGCCGTTCACGCCCTACAGCGGGAGTGAACAAACCGCCCCAAGGTGCTTTGTTCAAAAGATAAGGTATTGAGCGT
>JBBQTZ010000239.1:0-7044 GCA_038234405.1 Chitinophagales bacterium | reverse complement strand
ATTCTATTTTTTCATCTTCAATAAACGCACTTGCATGCACACCCATTACCTTACGAACAAGCTCATGGTGGTTACTCCATGTTTCCAGCGTATCCCAGTTTGTACCGCAAGCATGGCGAACTACAGCAAGCACCAGTATATACCACAAGTCCATGCCCTTTCTACCAGTTTTCTTTTTGCCAGTGCAAATCTTTTTTTCAAGCAGCTCAAATACCTTTTCATTTAAGGTAGGAGTAATGAAAATGTACTGTAGCGCCATTAATACAGGCGGTAATTCATCACGGCTCTTTAAAGGAAATTTTACTTCTGAAATAGCTACTGTTCTTAGGCTCATTTGTTGTTTGAAACGTTGACGCATAGACGATATTTATGTATCGAATAATCAGCAAAAACCATACTAGAACCTAGCAAAATTCGTACTTTTTAAAAATTAACCCAAAATGTTCATAACTATTTTTAAAACCAAATACTTGACAAGACTGGATTACAGCGTTTTCTTGCAGACACTAGTTATGAACTCGGAAACTTTGTTGGTAAAAGATTTGTATCTTATAGAACCTGGGAAGATAGAGTTATAATGAAGGGAAAAACAGATGCTACAAAAAGAGCAGAACGACAAATAATTGCCCAAGACTACGACAATGCGATTGTTACGCTTGGAGATGCATTTAAAACAGAACAGACAAGTAGCAATAAAGCTGGAATAGCGCATAATTTAGGTTATTGTTATGAGGTAAATGGCGATTTAGAATTAGCTAAAAAATGGTTAACAGAATCATTCACTTTATCAGGTAGTGGTAAAACACAAAGCTATCTTGACATTATTAATAACAGGATCAGAGAAGAAAAGCTATTAGAGAATCAAAGCACTAAATAGAGCACAATTCCACAATATAAAAAAAATGGTGTCGCTCTTCCCGAAAAAAATCCCCTGTTAAAAAACTTTAACGGGGGATTTTGATTGTTGATGGTTGACAGCATTCGGTAAAAACACTATAGGCTGCAAAATATAACCCCACAGAAACTCTATCAGATGTATTGCGGATAAAAGCAGGGCTTTTCATAGCTTATTTCCTGCTTCTGATTGTAAAAAATCAGGTAATAAATTAAGTAATAGGGTCAAGCGGAATTCCTAATTGCGCTTGTACTAATTGTATTTTAAAAAGAAGGCGTTTTATGTTGCACGCAAAGTTTGTTGCAGCAGTTATTTTATGGTATTTCATCCGGTACCGGACTCATCATATCATCAGGCGCCGGACTCTCACCTGCTTCTCTTTTTAACTAATTTTGCCAAAGAAAAATACAGCAAGCTCGTTGGTATAATAAGCATTTTACCACTATCAGTATTTGCCTGAGCTTTAAAATCCATCAGGGTTTTGAACCAACTCATTTTTAAATAAATTTAGATAATTCTCTATCCTACTAAATTATCTGTAAAAAATTTTCTGCCTTTGTTTTATTCTTACATGCCAAACAACAAACTGAAAGTAGATAAAAAAAATAAAATATACCTTCAACTGATTTTAAACCAACCACACAAACGATAGCATGAAATATTTAAAGCCTGGGTTAACTTTTCTATTTGGAGTAATTATGGTTTTGGGTGGAATAAATCATTTCCTCAAACCCGAAATGTATTACCCCTTTATTCCGGATTTTCTACCTCAATCTTTTATTACCATGGCATCAGGTGTGCTTGAAATTGTATTAGGTATTGGGGCATTTATACCTGCAACAAGATATAAAGCTACTATCGGTATTTTTATTTTAATGATATTGTTTTTGCCGTTACATATCTGGGATGTGTTTAAAGAACACCCTGCTATTGGTAGTCACCTTGCGGCTATTATAAGAGTGCCGGTTCAATTTTTATTCATTTTTGTAACATGGTATATTAGCAGAAGGGATTAGTTTTTAAAACTAATAACGAATAGGCGTATTTTTTTCCCCAATAAAAAAAGCCCCATCCGAATGGCAGGCCGGGTCGATATTACTAAAATTTGAATGCTCGCTGTTTTCAAATGAATCTTTGTTAGTTAACTGAATTAAATTAGTAATAACCAGCAGTTTCACCTTTACTTTTTGTCTGTTTATAAATAAGGATGTTGTTACAAAAGGGCTAGAAAAATATTTCAAAATTCAATTAAAAAAAATCTCGTTTTTTTTGCTTTTATTATACTCATTCATGGATTACTCCATTGCATAAGTTTACCAAAGCATTTAACTACGGCAGCATTACCCAATTCACTATTTAATACCGTAACAACAACCAGAATAATGTTGTTGGCAATCTTTTTTAATAACCTAATAGTAACATACAAAATGCCTTAATGACATTCATTTATATCACCTTTAGTGATGAAGTATATTATTTTCTGTTTTACGCTTCTTATTTACTCCTGCAATTCTAATAAAGGCATTATTAAAGTAAAAGGTTCTGATACGGAAGTTAATCTTGCAGTCGTGCTTGCAGAAAAATTTCATGATAAAAATGATAGTATATTGATATCGGTTTCTGGTGGCGGTTCTGGATTAGGTATTGCCTCGTTACTCAATGGTACAGCGGATATTGCTAACTCATCCCGGAGCATTAACGATGAGGAGTTGCAACTATTCAAAAAAAAGAATATTCAATTAAGTACTTTCTTTTTTGCGCAAGATGCTATTGCCTTTGTAGTGTCTGATCAACTTCCTCTAGACTCAATAAATACAAAAGACCTGGCTAAAATTTTAAGTGGTGACGTTAAGAATTGGTCATCATTAATCAAACAAGATATTCCCATAAATATTTACGGCAGGCAAAATAATTCTGGTACGTATGAATTTGTAAAAAAAATTTTAAATATTCATTTTTCTGCTAATGCCAAACAAATGAATGGTAATGCACAAATTTTAGAATCCATTAAGGCAGATAATTCAGGTATCGGTTATGTGGGTGCAGGCTATGTAATGAAGGGTACAACAAATGGAATTAAAATTTTAAAAATATTTACCGTCAACAGCAAAGCCGTATCTCCGCTAGATGAAGAAAAAATTGCTTCGGGATCTTACTTTTTTCAACGCCCATTATTTCAATATTATAAAACGCAGGATTATCAAAAAGTAAAGCCATTTTTAGATTTTGAAAAAACAATGGAAGGTTTAAGCATAATTAAGTCATCGGGTTATTATCCGGTAAAAAAATAATCATGAACGCCAACAAACGTGCAATAACTGACCGGATTTTTAAACAAGGTTTTAAAACCGCAGGAGTAGTTACGATTGCATTGTTGGGTGGTATTTTTTTTATGCTTTTGTACAATAGCATCTCTTTTTTTATAAAAAGAAGTCCTTTAGATTTCTTTACTGGTTCTAACTGGGATCCAGAAACAAACTACAGCATTTTGCCACTGATTGTTAGTACAGCATTTGTTGCCATTGGTTCTATGGTGATAGCTGTTCCGCTTGGTATATTAACTGCCGCCTACATTTCTGAATTTGCACCAAAAAAATTACAAATCATTTTAAAACCAATTATCGAGATGCTTGCAGCTATCCCTTCTGTGGCAATTGGCTTTTTAGGCATTGTTTTACTGGGCCCTGTCATTTCAGTTTTGTTTGGCATTCAAAATGGATTGAATGCGTTAAACGGTTCTATTTTACTCTCTGTTATGGCTTTGCCAACAATCATTACCATTAGTGAAGATGCTATTAATGCTGTTCCCAAAAGTCATCGGGAAGCATCGCTTGCCTTGGGTGCAAACAAATGGGAAACCCTTTTTAAAGTTACCATTCCCGCTGCTGTTCCGGGTTTAATTGCCGCCGTTATGCTTGGTCTGGGAAGGGCTTTGGGCGAAACAATGACAGTATTGATGGCAACAGGAAATGCTGCAGCTATTCCAAAAAACTTTTTAGATTCAGTTCGCACCATAACAGCAACAATTGCTATTGAAATGGGTGAAGTGCCTTATCAAACTACACACTATTTTGCGCTTTTTGCCATTGCATCTATCTTGTTTTTAATAACATTGGTTATCAATTTATTGGGAGAATATTTTGCTAACCGGTTAAGAAAATTCCACCAATGAAAAAGAAATTCTCACACTTAATAAATTGGATTTTACTTATTGGAAGTACATTTTTGGTTTGTACTTTTTTAGGAATTATATTATGGGATATTTTCTCAAAAGGTGTACCAGCATTATCATGGGATTTTATAACGCAGTATCCAACCAACGGAATGACAAAAGGTGGCATTTTGCCAGCGATGGTTGGTACTGTTTTGTTAACATTTATTACAACACTTTTTGCGGTACCGTTTGGTGTATCCTGTGCTGTTTATCTCAACGAATATGCAAAGCCATCTTTACTAACCAACATAATTAGAGCATCAATCCGAAATTTGGCTGGTATTCCGTCTATTATTTATGGATTGTTTGGATTGGCTTTGTTTGTTCAAGGGTTACATTTTGGCACTTCTGTTTTATCGGCTGGCTTAACGCTAGGTTTGCTTTCACTACCTTACATCATTACAACAACTGAAGAAGCGTTGAAGCGAATACCAAACAGCATGAGGGAAGCGACACTGGCATTAGGCGCCACGCAATTTGAAACCATTAAAGATGTAATACTACCTAAAGCTTTGCCTGGAATATTAACAGGCGTAATTCTTACTTTATCCAGAGCGGCAGGAGAAACTGCACCTATTTTATTTACTGGTGTGGCATTTTACATAAATGGCGTAACTACTTCTGTAAACCAGGAATTTATGGCATTACCCTATCACCTTTATATGCTTTCTACTCAACATAGTGCCATTGAAACAGTACGTCCATTGGCTTATGCAACTGCAGTTGTTTTAATTATTTTGGTTTTTATGTTGAATACAGTTGCTTTTATTATTCGATTTAAATACAGAACACAAGATTAATTATGGAAAATAGTAAACTTTCTGCACACCATGTAAACTTATATTTTGGGAAAAAGCAAGTGCTAAAAAATATCAATATCGATTTTCCAAAAAAGCAAGTTACAGCACTGATCGGACCTTCTGGTTGCGGCAAATCTACTTTGTTGCGGTCTTTCAATCGCATGCACGATTTATCTGCCGATGCAAAAGTGGAAGGGCAGCTTATGTTGGATGATATGGATTTGTATGATAAAAAAAATTCTGTTACAGATATTAGAAGAAGAATAGGCATGGTTTTTCAAAAACCAAATCCTTTGCCGAAAAGTATTTATGAAAATTTATCTTACGGACTTAACATTCACAATTTTCCCAAAAAAGAAATTGCGCAACTCATTGAAAATGCACTGCAAGAAAGTTATTTGTGGGATGAAGTTAAAGATGAACTCAAAAAACCAGCCGTTACATTATCTGGCGGACAGCAACAACGTTTGTGCATTGCAAGAGCGGTTGTGCTGAGGCCCGAAGTTATTTTGATGGATGAACCTTGTTCAGCATTAGACCCTATCAGTACGAGTAAAATTGAAGAACTTATCATCAAACTAAAAAAAGACTACACTATAGTTATTGTTACACACAATATGCAACAAGCCCAACGAATTTCTGATAAGGTAGCGTTTATGTACCTGGGCGAATTGATTGAATTTGGTACTTGCGATGCAATTTTTCAGCATCCAAAACAAGAATTGACAAAAAATTATGTTGGCGGGCATTTTGGGTAAGATGTTGCAAGGTTTATTTAACAAAGCCACCAATGCGTTACATTTCTGCCTGCTAAAAAGAGTGTGAATCATACAATCTATATAGATAGTTTTGTAACATTTTTCTTTTTAGGCAGCTTAATTTGCAGGCAAATATTCAACATGGATAATAAAAAAATTCTCTTAATTAATGGACATCCAAACGTGGACAGTTTTAATTTTGGAATTACCGCAGCTTATAAAAAGGGTGCCTTGCAAAGTAATACCGAAGTGAAAGAAATTGTTATCAGGGATTTACAATTCAACCCCAATCTTTCTTTTGGGTATCAAAAAATAAGCGTTTTAGAGGCAGACCTTCTGGAAGCACAAAAAAAAATAAAATGGGCTAATCATTTGGTTTGGGTGCATCCTGTTTGGTGGGGTGGTTTACCAGCAATTACAAAAGGATTTATTGACAGGGTTTTCTTGCCTGGTTTTGGTTTTAAATACCGAGATAACTCTGTATGGTGGGATAAACTATTGGCTGGTAAAACAGCTCATATCATTACAACGCTGGATACGCCAAGTTTTTATTATTGGTTCGGTTTTGGAAAACCAAGCGTGAACCAACTTAAAAAATCTACCTTAGAGTTTTGTGGCATTAAACCTGTAAAGGTTACTTATGTGGGGCCCATAAGAAACTCAACCATAGAGTCAAGAAAAAAAATGCTGGTAAAGATTGAATCACTTGGAAGTAAACAGCTATGAGCAAATTAAAAAAAATAATGTTAGCAATTCTGATAGTATTATTTAGCGGAGTTCTTATTCTTATTATCGTTTTACTTGCTTATAGCCCTGGTAAGCCAACAACATATTTTGATGAAAGTGGCAATAAAATCGAAGGCAGCGTTTCTGAAAAAACCTTTATCAACATCAATGGCGTAACACAAGGGATGTTTATCAAGAGCAAAGATGAAAAGCATCCCGTGTTGCTTTTTCTTCATGGTGGCATGCCCGAATATTTCCTCAATCAAAAATATCCCACCGCATTGGAAGACTATTTTACAGTGGTTTGGTGGGAGCAACGTGGTTCTGGAATATCTTATAATTCTAATGCGGCGGCAACTGCAATTACGTTGGCGCAAATGGAAGTTGATGCAGTGGACGTGACAAATTATTTACGCCGCCGCTTCCATAAACAAAAAATTTACCTGATGGGCCATTCCGGTGGAAGTTTTATTGGCATGCAAGTGGCGGCAAAAGCACCAGAATTATACCATGCCTATATTGGAGTAGGTCAAATGTCAAATCAGTTGCAATCGGAACGGATTGCGTATGAATACATGCTTTCGGAATACAATAGAAATGGGAACAAAACTATGGTACGAAAGTTAGCAAATGCACCTGTCACAGATAGCC
>JBBQTZ010000238.1:0-7056 GCA_038234405.1 Chitinophagales bacterium | reverse complement strand
GCGGCACACGATGTACAACAATTGGATAAAGCCATTGCCGCCTTTACAAAAATTGGAGCAGAGCTAGGTGTTTTAAAAAATGCCACCGTTTAAATATGCGGGTTTGTATTTAAAATCTAAAAAATGCAAACAGGCTTTTTTTTGAGCCATGCAGCTTCAACTTTAGGTAGTTTTGGTGGCGAAAATGATGTTGATATTAAATTCTTTTAGTAAAAGAATTTAGTACTCATTCTGTTACAGTACATCAATACTGAACTTTTATTACAAAATTTGATTATAGCAATTTCAACTATCTTTATACAGGTGCTAAAAAATAAAAATATTGTTTAGAGACTGGAATAAAAGTAGATAGAAATTACAAAAGTAGAACGGAGCGTTGCCAACGAAGCTGCCAACAGCACAACAGCAGGGTTTACAAAAAAATTGAAAACATGACAGAAACAGCATCAACATTTATAGCCAAAAGCGCCATCAGAGCTGCTGATCTTGAGCATAGGCGAAAAATTAATTTCAATATTGGTAAATACAACGAAAAAACGCCGGAAGGCAAAGCGCAATTTGCCGACCTCGGCCTTGCAAGAGAACGAGCCAAAAATATAAAGTGGCGTGCAATAGAAACCCTCGATCAGCAGCTTGAAGAATTTGAACTTAATTTTACCAAACGTGGTGGTCATGTAATTTGGGCAGAAAATACAGCAGAAGCCATTGAAGCTATACTTACTATTTGCAAAGAAAGAGATTGTAAAACCCTGGTAAAAAGCAAGAGCATGGTTACAGAAGAAATACACCTGAACGCAGCTCTTGAAAACAACGGTATTAAAAGTATTGAAACAGATTTGGGTGAGTATATTCAACAGCTTGATGGCGAAGCACCTTACCATATTGTAACACCGGCTATGCACAAAAGCAAAGAAGATGTGGCCAAATTATTTGCTGAAAAACTAGGCACATCGCCACAGCTTACGCCCCAACAGCTTACTTTGGTAGCAAGGGATATACTAAGAAAAAAATATGTAGAAGCCGAAGTAGGTGTTACAGGTGCCAATTTCATCATTAGTAATATTGGCGGTATTGCCATTACAGAAAATGAAGGCAATGCAAGGTTAAGCTGTGCTTTTCCGGCAACACATATTGTAGTGGCAGGCATCGAAAAAGTAATACCATTCCTATCAGATTTAGGTTTGTTTTGGCCATTACTTTCCAGCTATGGCACAGGGCAGCAAGTAACCGTTTACAATAGTATAGTAACCGGGCCAAGGCAACAAGGCGAAACTGATGGGCCTGTAGAAATGTTTGTAATATTGTTAGATAATGGCCGCACCAATATTTTACAAGATCCTAAACAACGGGAAAGCCTTTACTGTATTCGTTGCGGGGCATGCCTCAACGCCTGCCCTATTTATAAAAACATTGGTGGCCATGCTTATGGCGCTACATACAGTGGCCCCATTGGCAGTGTAATTACCCCCAACTTATCTGGCCTTGCAGAAAACAAACACCTTAGCTACGCTTCTTCTTTGTGCGGCGCTTGTACTGATACCTGTGCTGTAAAAATTAATCTACATGAGCTTTTGTTAGAAAACAGGTATCAATCAGTACAGCAGGGTACAGCAAGCTTTTCAGAAAAAATGGCCTGGAGATTATGGAAAATAGCGAGCCTAAGAAGAGGTATGATGAACCTTGGTAATGGCAAATTAAAAACTACAGTGGTTAATACTTTATTTAAAGGCTGGAAGGAACAACGAAGCGAAATTGAATTTAGTAAAAAAACATTTAACGAAATGTGGAAAGATAAGTACGGAAAATAATTGATAATTAATAATTAATAAAAAAACCAGCTACTGAATTAACAGGCTGGTTTTTTATTTATCCCGCTTATACCTACTCTTTAACCCGGCTATTGTGCTTTTTAATGGCAATTTTTCTACTTTCCACTTTTCTATCTTGCCTTATTTCATTTTTCTCTTCCCTTGTAACTTCACCATCTGCTTTAGCCGCTTTTACATCCTGCCGAACATCTTTTTGCCCTTTACGTAAGTTAATTGCCTCTGCCCTTGTAAGTTCTCCACTTTTTACCCCTTGCTTAATTCTTTGGTGCTGTGTTTTGCCATTTCTTACAACCTGAGCATTGGTATTACCTATTACAACGGCCATTAAAAAGGCGGCTGCTACTAAAAATTTACATTGCATGTTTTAAAAATTTAATGGTTAAAATAATTGTTTTAAATAAACTACGTTTTAATCAAAGAAATTGAGAGCTAATATAAGTTCAAAATATAACCCATAATTGCGGTCGTTTTTTAACTGAAAAATTTAGGCTAAAATCTTTTTTGCCTGTCGTGTTTTTGGCAAGTAATATTTCTGTTTAAACGGCTGTTATCTCTGCGTAAATCTGCTCTTTCCCTGCGGCTAATTCTGCCATCGTTTGCTTTATAACGGAATGCTTCGGCTTTTAAATTAGCTGTTTGTCCTCTTAGGCGGGCAGATTCTGCCTTGGATAATTCACCACTACTTACGCCCTGCTGAATGCGGGTTTTTTCATCTTGCAAACCACGGTTTGCTTGTGCAGATACGGTACTGGTTGAAATACTGATGGCTATTATAGCAGTTATTATGATTGAATTTTTCATGACGATAAATTTTTATTGTTTTAAAATGTTATTGCTTAACCGGCTTTAATACAGACTAAGCAAATACAACATGGTTTAAAAAACAATAAAAAATTATAGGATCAGTCACATACTTCGCAAATGAATACTGCTGTGGCCTCGAATAAAAAGTGCTGGAAAATTTCAGCATCAGCCGTTAAAAAATCAAGTCCTCCCGGCCTGAGCCATTCGGACCGGCCCGCCCGGCCTCAGCCATTCGGACAGGGCTGTTTAAGCCGGGCAAAAACTTCAAAGTATCTTACTACTTGCGGCGAGTTCCTTGATTGCAGCATTCTGTTGAAATTTTCACGTGTCCCGAAAGTCGGAAGCCTTTTTATCAGCAGCCCCGTCCGACTAGCTTCAGCCGGACGGGCTTGATTTTTATTTACTTTTTTGCGTCAACCTATCCCGAAAAAATTGGGAGGCAAAAAAGTAAACAGAGTGCAAATCAATACTGACAAGGCTTTGCCAACTAAGGACTTACTCCTAAAAATTATTACCTGCTGTAAAGGCTATATGTTAAAACTAATGCGGTGGTATTTGCATAAGCCATTTGTAACAATAGCAGTACGATGTGTAGCCGTTCCATAGCCCTTGTTTTTGTGCCAGCCATAATGAGGAAATTGACGATGAAGTTCCAGCATATATTCATCCCTATAGGTTTTAGCCAAAATACTTGCTGCTGCAATAGAGGCATATTTACCATCGCCTTTAACTATGCATTGATGAGGTATTTCTTTATATGGTTTAAAGCGGTTTCCATCTACCAGCAACAACGCAGGTTGTGCCGATAATTTATTTAAAGCGTCATGCATAGCAAGTATAGAAGCCTGTAGAATATTAATTGTGTCAATCATTAAATTATCTACAGCGGCCACTGCAAAAGCAATAGATTCTTTTTCAATAATTGGCCGTAGTAAATCCCGTTGCTTTTCATTTAATTTTTTACTATCGTTTAATAAAGGATGATAAAAATCTTTTGGCAAAATAACTGCCGCTGCATACACCGCTCCGGCATAGCAGCCACGGCCTGCCTCATCGAGACCAGCCTCTAACAAATGAGCATTTAAGAAAGGTAGTAGCATGTTCGTTTAACAAATATCAACAAATAAGGCAGAAAATAATTCATTTTTGCATCAGCAACCAAAGCTTTATTAATTTTGCATCCGCTATGGATAATATATATAATGATAAAGCAAAAAAGCAGATTGCCAATTGGTTGTTGCTGGGTGTGGCCATGATTGTAGTGCAGGTTTTACTGGGTGGTATTACCCGGCTTACAGAATCTGGCCTTTCTATTACAGAATGGAAACCAATTACAGGCGCATTGCCCCCTATGAATGATATAGCGTGGCAGGTTGAGTTTGATAAATACAAAGGCACAGATCAGTTCCGGTATGTACACCAAAGCTTTTCTCTCAGCGATTTTAAATTCATCTTTTTTTGGGAATGGTTTCACCGGTTATGGGCAAGAATAATAGGGCTGGTATTTTTAGCAGGTTTTATATACTTTATTGCTACAAAAAAGTTTAAAAAGGATATGATTACTCCCATGGTAATTCTTTTTTTACTTGGTGCTATGCAGGGTGCTATTGGCTGGCTGATGGTAAAAAGTGGCCTGGTACCCGAAAAATATTTTGTAGGTCATATAGAGCTTACCACGCATTTAATGGCGGCACTTTTGGTTTTGAGTTATACTTTATGGTTTGCTCTTAAACTAAAAGTACCTGCACAACAGATGGTGGTAAATACAACCTATAAAAAATGGATAATATTAATTGCTGTTGTGTTAATTTTTCAATTGATTTATGGTGGTTTTATGGCTGGTATTAAAGCTGCCATTACAGCACCTACCTGGCCAGATATTAATGGTTCAATTATTCCTGCTGCTGTTTATTCAATGTCGCCAGCTATAAAAAATATACTGTACAACCCAATTACCATCCACTTTATTCATCGGGGTATTGCATATCTGTTGTTTATACTGGTAGCGGTTTGGTGGTGGCAAACAAGGAGCGTAACAACAGGTAAATTATTTGGCAGTTTACGCTTTTGGTTAATGCTGCTTATTGGCTTTCAGGTAGTATTGGGTATTTTAACTGTGCTAAATGCTACTTATACCAACAGGTTGGTTTGGCTTGGGGTTAGTCACCAGTTTACAGGCATGCTATTGGTAGTAGTTGTTACAGCATTGTTATTTGTAGTAAGAAAAAATCGAGTAACTAATATTGCATTAATTAGGTAATACTTCATATTACTTTACTGTATTATTTCGTTGTACATTCATTCAAACGATTTTAATGCGGCAAATACTCAGTCACATATTTTATTCTTTTCCCATACAGTTACTTGTTTTGCATTTTCGCAAATACCAGGTATTACTTATTTTTTGGGCATTACTAATTAGCACAGTCAATAGCGGGTTTTTAAAATCCTTTGGTGCAGATGCGTTGTTTTTTGTACCAGAATACCTCGGTAAAGTAAATGCCTTAAGTGCAGCATTGGTAGGTATTAGCATGGGCATATTTTTTATGAGCTGGAACATTACCACGTTTATTTTACATACTAAGCGTTTTAAATTTTTAGCAGCGGCCACAAAGCCTTTTCTAAAATATTGTATAAATAATGCTATTTTACCCTTACTATTCCTGCTTTTTTATCTATATAAATCACTTGTATTTAATTTTAACAAGGAGCTGCTAACCACAGGCGACGAACTCTGGCTAATTGTTGGCTTTATTGGAGGCCTCGTTTTTATACTCACTTTTTCTTTTGCCTTTTTCTTTGGGGCTGATAGGCAAATATTGCGTTCTATTGCACCGGTAATTGCTAACAGTAAGAGTTTTAAAACCAATTTCGACCCTATTAAAAACCCTCAGCAAGATGGATTTGGAATTAAAGTGGGTTACTATTTTAGCGTAAGATTACGATTACATAAATCCCGAAATGTAGGCCACTACAGCGAAGATTTTTTAGATGTAATTTTTAAAAGGCATCATTTTGCTGCAATGATTGCTGTAATACTTTCATTTTTATTTTTAATTACAGCAGGCTTTTTTTTAGACCAGCTAGTTTTTCAGGTGCCGGCGGCAGTGAGCATCACCATTTTTTTTGCCATTATGGTGGCTGTAATTGGGGCACTTACTTATTTTTTACAAAGCTGGAGTGTACTCTTCGTAATTGTGTTGTTAGCCATTTTAAATATACTGTTTAAAAAAGAATGGATTGACCCGAGGAACAAAGCTTATGGCCTCAATTATACCAATAAAGCTGATAGACCACTGTACAATAAGCAAACTCTGCAACTGTTATGCTCGCCTGCCACTATAGAAAAGGATAAAGCGAATATGATAACCATTTTAAATAATTGGAAGAAAAAACAATTGAAAGAAAAACCCAAAATGGTATTCATTAATGTAAGCGGGGGTGGCCTTAGAAGTGCCACATTTGTAATGAATATGCTTCAAAAAATAGATAGTGTTACTAACGGCAAATTAATGAGACAAACATTTTTAATAAGCGGTGCAAGCGGTGGTATGTTATCTGCAACTTACTACAGGGAGCTATACCGGAGCAAACAAAAAGGAGCTAATATACAATTAAACAACCCCTCCTATATTACAGATATAACACAGGATTTGCTAAACCCAGTTTTTACATCGCTGGTAAGCAGGGATATTTTTTCTCCGGCGCAAAAATTTTCTGTAGGCCCCTACAAATATATAAAAGACAGGGGCTACGCTTTTGAACAAAAGCTAAACGAAAATGCTGAAAATCTTTTAGGACAAAGTATTAGCGGAATTGCCGGTGATGAAAAAGCAGCCAATATCCCAATGATTATTTTTAACACTGTTATTACAAGAGATGGCAGAAAAATGATGATTTGCAGTCAGCCACTCAGCTTTATGATGAAGCCTGCAGATAAGGAGTACGATGAATCACAAAGCCCGGATGCAGTTGATTTTTCGGCACTTTTTGCAAAACAGAATCCACAAAATTTACGGCTGCTTACGGCTTTGAGAATGAATGCAACTTTCCCTTACGTACTGCCCAATGTTTGGTTACCTACTAAACCTATTATAGATGTGATGGATGCTGGTTTAAGAGATAATTTCGGGCAAGAAACTACCCTGCGCTTTATTGATAATTTTAAAGATTGGATAACCGAAAATACATCGGGGGTAGTAATACTGCAACTGAGAGACAGGATTAAAGACAACTGGCAGCAACCTTTAGAAACAGGAAGCATTACTGATATTGTTGTAAAACCCGCAACCATGCTGCAACAAAACTGGTACAAACTGCAAGATTATTTTCAGACAGATCAATTCAAGTATTTAAAAAATGATACCAGT
This sequence comes from Chitinophagales bacterium, assembly GCA_038234405.1. Taxonomy (GTDB): domain Bacteria; phylum Bacteroidota; class Bacteroidia; order Chitinophagales; family Chitinophagaceae; genus Ferruginibacter. The sequence goes on along the minus strand of JBBQTZ010000238.1, from coordinate 53 downwards.
TTTAAATTAAACAGACTTACGTTTATGTATGCACCTGCAAAAGAAGAAAAAAC
>JBBQTZ010000237.1:0-7123 GCA_038234405.1 Chitinophagales bacterium | reverse complement strand
AACAATGTTACTACAGGGCGCATTTACCAAACTGTTATTAACAAAGAGCGGGAAGGTGCTTATCTTGGTAAAACTGTACAGGTAGTACCACACATTACAGATGAAATAAAAAGGAGAATGCTTTTAATAGGGCAATCTGGCGAATATGATATTGTTATTACTGAAATTGGCGGTACTATTGGTGATATTGAGAGCTTGCCTTTTGTAGAGGCGGTAAGACAATTGCAATGGGAAATGGAAGAAGAAGATTGCCTTGTAGTTCATTTAACTTTAATTCCTTATTTAAAAGCAGCAAAAGAGTTAAAGACTAAGCCAACGCAACACAGCGTAAAGTTGATGAGTGAGAACGGGCTTCATCCTGATATTATAGTATGCCGTACCGAGCGCTCTTTAAACATGGATTTGCGTAAAAAAATCGCATTGTTTTGTAACGTAAAAACAGAAGCAGTAATTGAAGCAATTGATGCAAATTCTATTTACGAAGTGCCGTTAAAAATGCTGCAGGAAGGGCTTGATGTAATAGTTTTGAAAAAATTACATATCAATGGCTATTCTGCACCTCAACTAGCCAAATGGAAAGATTTTTTAGATAAACTAAAAAACCCATCAACAAAAATCAATATAGGTCTAATAGGAAAGTATATTGAACTGCAGGATGCTTATAAATCTATACTTGAATCTTTTGTACATGCAGGTGCTATAAACGAATGCAAAGTACAAATAACAAATGTACACAGCGAATTTATTACAGAACAAAATGTAATGGAAAAACTGGGGCATCTTGATGGATTGCTGGTAGCACCCGGCTTTGGGTTACGTGGGGTTGAAGGCAAAATTATTGCCGTAAAGTTTGCAAGAGAAAACCAATTACCCTTTTTTGGTATATGCCTGGGTATGCAAATGGCTGCAATTGAATTTGCCAGAAATGTATTAGGCTATTCAGATGCTCATTCAACAGAAATGGATCCTGCAACTTCCCATCCGGTAATAGATTTGATGGAAGAGCAGAAAAAAATCACCTCAAAAGGAGCTACTATGAGATTGGGCAGTTACCCCTGCAATTTAAAGCAAGGTTCACTTGCAGAAACTATTTATAGTAAAAAAATAATTAAAGAGCGGCATCGGCATCGCTGGGAGTTTAATAATGCTTATTTACAGCAATTTGAAGATGCTGGTATGGTAGCAAGTGGCAAAAACCCCGATACCGGATTAGTAGAAATATTAGAATTGAAACAGCATCCATTTTTTATTGGGGTTCAGTTTCACCCTGAGTTAAAAAGTACAGTTGAAAATCCTCAACCAATATTTGTGGCATTTATTAAAGCTGCTAAGGAGTGTGCAGAAAGAAAAAATGCGGTAACAAATCCATTATTACAAAGCGAAATGATTTAACCTAAATTGTAAAGATATCATTGTTGTTAAGCTACAAACACAATACAAATATGGATTTAAAGTTATTTTTTCTGTAAAATAAATAGTGGAAAATTTTGTAGTTAAAGCAGTTTAACTTGATATAGTTAATCAGCAGTTTAAAGTTATTATAAAATTTCACCAGCAAAATCTTTAAATACAATGCGCCTTGTTTATAAGCAGGGCGCTTTGTATTTTTGTAAAAGTTTTCTTCTAAAAAAAGGGGCTACGTTTGGTTAGAAACCAAGAGCATTTGTTTTATTTTTTTCAAAAGATTTTTAAAGCTCACATTTTCACCCTCTTTCCATTCATTGTTAATGAAGTGTATTTTTTCTATTCTAGCTGCTTTGTTGGTATCAAAAAAGGTAGTAATCATTTCCTTATCATGGTTAGTTATTGCTGTTTGATACAGCATTGAAATTTCTTTAAGTTGAGATATTTGCAGTACAGCCATTTCTTTTTCCATTGTTTCTCTCAATTGAACCTTTTCATCGTACGTGCCGGCAGGCAATAATAATTTTGATAACAAGGGCATCAATTCTATCAACAGCAAAATAGCCATCAGTAAATAATACCTGTATTGCAAAGCAGGATGATTTTGAAGTAAATGTTGCAAAGCTTCAATTTGAGTTAAAAATCCATCGTTGAAATAACCGGAATAAGTTTCTTCTTGTTTACTGCTTGTTAGCTCAATGGCGTTTAAACTACTATCAATCAGTTTAAGTTTTGGTTGCTGCTCTACTATTAATTGCTGGTATTCGGTATCAAGTTTCAGGTATTCATTTCGTTTGGCAATGGCAATATCCTTTATGCCCACTTTGCCAGTACCACCGCTGCCGTCAGTTTCCTTTAAAAAATTTTCTCTGGCAAGTTGCACACCCTCATATCGCAAGGCTGCCGCTTGCTGCAGCGTATTTTTATCATTATTCAATAAACTTTTTTGATAACGATACAGCGAATCAAGCTGCTGCCTGTTGGCAATTTTTCTGTTGGTATTATCGGCCGCTACCTGTAGTTTAATTTCCTTTTTAAACATATACAGCAATGCAGGCTGTGCCATAAACATACCAATTACACTTGCAAGTACAATTCTAAATATTATTGGTAGCCACCGGTTTTTCATTTGCCTGTTAATGCTTTTTATCAATGCCCTATCAATGGTTAAAATGATAAAACCCATTAATAAGCCTAAAGGCAGCGCTACTAAAACACTGTCTGTAACTGTACTAAAAAAATAAGTCCACGCTGCGGTAGCAAATATCCAGGTAGTAAATACCGTCATACCAACAATACCATACCTGTTGCCGTCAATAACAGCACCACTGAGTAATTCATTTTCTGCAGTAGCAAGCCACCATAAAAATTGTGTAAAAGCAGCAGGCTTATTGGGTTTCTTGCAGGCATAATCATACTTATCCATCATATAAAAGATTGAGGTTATAAAAATGATGGCTGAGCTTGGTTGAAGTGAAGTGCAAAGTAAGAAAATGCTTGTTGTATTATTGTTTTGCTGGTGGTATAGTTTCCTTTTAGATTTTAATTAACAGTTTGTTTAATGGAGGGTGTAAACCTCGGTTGCTAAACATTGTCTATTCACTTATCTTTGCGCCGCATAAAATATAGCAAATAAAAATATACAATGAAAAAAATTATAATAAGTTTATTGTTAATTGTAGCTACAGTACAAGCAGTAACTGCACAAACCAAAGGGCTGGGACAAAGCGACCCTGATGCAAAAAAGATTTTAGATGCAGTTAGTGCTAAGTTCAAATCTTTTAAATCGGTACAGGCAAAGTTTTTATTAAATATAGAAAGTGCTGCTGGTAAATCGCTTGGTACTAAAACAGGTACTTTATTTATGAAAAGCAGTAAATATCGTATTAGCGTAACTGGTCAGGAAATTTACAGTGATGGTATAAATGTTTCAACCTACGAAAAGGGGGCTAATGAAATTACAATTACTAAGTTTGACCCATCTGCCAATACTTTAACCCCTCAAAAATTATTTACCAATTTTTACGATAAAGATTTTTTGTATAAATTAAATGGAGATAAAGTAATTAATGGTAAAAAATTAATTGAAATAGAACTTACTCCTACAGATAAAAGCAAACCATTTTTTAAAGTTCTTTTATATATTGATAAAGCAATAAGTGCTATCAGCAGTGCAAAAATATTTGAAAAGGCTGGTAATAAATATACCTATGCAGTAAGCGGGATGAACACAACTACTGTATTAAATGATGCACAATTTGTACTGGATCCCAAAAAATATCCTGGGGTGGAGGTAGTAGATTTGCGATAAACAAATATATTTTTTAAAAAACCGGCACCTAAATGCCGGTTTTTTTATGCCTTATAAAGAGGTTTTATATCCATCCTGGCATTTCTATTGCAATAGTTATGAGGGCTTCAAATTAAATACAGGCAATTATTTAAAACCATTTTTAGCAAAAAAACAGTGAAGTATTTACAATAATTTGCAGTAAAGTGCTTAATTGAGTTGAAAACCTTGGTAGTATTCCAACTGCAAAATTGGATAAAAGATTAAAAGGATTAGGTATTTTGTACGTAAACGAATACTGGTTGTGGCCTTGAATAAAAAGTGCTGGAAATTTTCTCCATAAGCCGTTAACAAATCAAGTCCGCCCGGCCTGCGCTATTCGCACGGACGTTATTTTCTTTTGTTACTTTTTTTTATCAACCTATCCCGAAAATATCGGGAGAAAAAAAGTAAACAGATTGCAGCTCAAAATTGTAAAGGCTTTGCGAATAAAATACTAAATCCTAAAAAATTAAATAAATTTATTTTACAAATGCCATTAAAACTTCATCAACAAAAATATTTTCTTTTTGGAGGTAAGTATATTTTTTCATAACGCCCTCTTTTAAAAAACCCATTTTTTTATATACGCTGATGGCCTTTTCATTATTAACTGCTACACTTAATTCGATGCGTACAAAACCGATGTTAATTGCATATTCAAGTACATCTTTTATCATAAGCTTACCAAACCCTTTGCCTGCAAATGACGGATGTATGGCCACTCCACCCAAATAAACAATGTGTGCAGAGCGATAGGTATGTGGTACTAATTTAAACATACCAATGGCTGCATTATGGGCAGTGTAATAAATGAATAACAGTTTTTTTTGTAATAATACCTCTAAAATTGGGTTAAAAGTAACAGCATCCATCGGTTCATACAACAAGTAAGGGTTTATGGAGGAGTGCATATACAATTCATGTAAAAAACTCCTGTCACCTTCAGTTGCTATTCTTATCATTTTAGTAAGTTCAAATCTGGTTGTGCATATTTGTACACTTTAAAATAAATGGTAGTCTTGGTTTGATGTATGCCCTCTATAGCAGATAACTGACTAACAAAAGCCAAAAGATGTTCATTATCACGGCACATTACATCAACCTCAAGGTCATAATCGCCACTTGTCATAGCTAAAAAACTTACTTCGGGAAATTGTTTAATTTGCAAAGCCACAGCTTCTTTAAGCGTTGCTGGCCGTACATACACAGCAATGTGTGCATAAGATTGAAATCCTACTTTTTCAGGATTTACCCGGCCAATAATATTAATTGTTCCGTCATCAATCAATTTATTAAACCTTGTACGGATGGTACCTATAGAAACCTTCAATTTTTCAGCTATTACCGTAAAAGACATCCTTCCATCTTGCTGTAAATTAGAAAGTATGGCAAAATCAAGTTCGTCTAGTATAATTTTATTACTTGTCATATCATCAAAACCGATAAGCTAAACTTAAAATTTCACTGTTGAGAAACTGTATGAGAAAAAACAGTCGGCTTTGCCACAAATATGCAATTTTAAATTAAAAAATTTGTATTTATTTTGCTAATAGCTAAAATATTTATAATTTTCAGCCATTATTTCTACATAATTTACAGTAAATAAAAAAATCATGAAATACGCTACAGTAAAAAATTATATTAATGGCCACTTTGTGGATACCAACAGTACCGAAATGTTGGATGTGATATCTCCATTGGATGGTAGTTTGTTGTCAACAGTGCCCATGAGTACAAATTATGATTTAAACGCAGCGGTTGATGCAGCAGCCAAAGCTTTTCCATCGTGGAGCAAAACCCCCATAAAAGAGCGGGTACAGGTATTTTTTAAGTACAAAACGCTGCTGGAAAAACATTTAAAAGAGCTGGCCGAATTGTGCAGTGAGGAAAATGGAAAAACATTTAGTGAATCAGTAGCTGAGATTGAAAAATCAATAGAATTAACTGAATTTGCTACTTCTTTACCACAACTTGTAACTGGCGAAATTTTGGAAGTAAGCAGAGGGGTAGAATGCAGAACAGAACAGGTGCCATTGGGAGTTGTTGCTTCAATTGTTCCATTTAATTTTCCGAGTATGGTACCCAACTGGACACTACCTAACGCAATTGCTTTGGGTAATTGTATGATAATGAAACCATCTGAAAAAGTGCCACTAAGTTGCGGAAGATTGGCTGAATTGCTAAAAGAAGCTGGCTTGCCAGATGGCGTATTTAATATAGTGCATGGTGGAGTAAATATTGTAGAAGCTATTTGTGATCATCCAAAAATAGAAGCAGTTTCATTTGTTGGATCTACAAAAGTTGCAAAAATTGTGTACCAAAGGGCCACTTCAAATTATAAACGCTGCCTTGCTTTGGGCGGTGCAAAAAATCACTTAATGGTATTGCCAGATGCTATACCTGGTATGACTGCACAGAACGTAGCAGCTAGTATGAGTGGCTGTGCCGGACAGCGTTGTATGGCAGCAAGTGCTATGATTGGCGTAGGAAATGTAGATGCTATTATTGAAAAAATTTGTGAAGAAGCTAGAAAGATAGTTCCGGGAGAAAACCTTGGTGCAGTAATTAATAAAGAAAGTAAAGAACGTATAGAGCATTTTATAGACGAAGCTGAAAAAAATGGTGCTAAAATTTTGGTAGATGGCAGAAATACAACAGTAGCTGGAAAAGAAGGCGGAACTTATGTAGGGCCTACGGTGATTGATTTTGTAAAGCCTGGTATGAGTGTGGCAACGGAAGAAATTTTTGGGCCGGTGATATCCATTATGCGTACCAATACTGTGGATGAAGCATTGGCAATTGAAAATGCCAACCCTTATGGAAATGCTGCTAGTGTGTTTACGCAAAGTGGAGCCATGGCCCGCTATATCATTGACAGGGCTAGTGCTGGTATGATTGGCGTTAATGTTGGTGTGCCGGTACCAAGAGAGCCATTTAGTTTTGGTGGTTGGAACGAAAGTAAGTTTGGCGTAGGTGATATTACCGGTAAAAGTTCTATCGGATTTTGGACAAAATTGAAAAAGAGTACAGTTAAATGGAATGCAGAAGCTGGGGTGAATTGGATGAGTTAACATTCCTCTTCCTTCTCCTAAGAGGAATTAGAAAACATTTTTTCTTTTAAAAAGAGTTGTTGATAAACATTCAAAATAGGTTGAACGTATAAGTGATTGACACCCGTCCGAACAATTCTTCATCCGTTAGGGCAATGATGTTGCGTGAAGATAATACAATAGTTAAAAAAAGACTTACAACAAATGCTCAGTTTTTTCGATTATACTTTAGACTATAAATAATGATAAAAAATTAAAATATGCAAACATCTACATTATCAGAAACACAAGAGATTGTACAGGAAAATCTTGATTACACACTCTTTAGCTGGAGCAA
>JBBQTZ010000236.1:0-7132 GCA_038234405.1 Chitinophagales bacterium | reverse complement strand
GAGTCACAGTTTGAAATGCACCCCTTGTGGGTATGTATTTCAAATTGTTTGCAGCACTTGGTTTTTGGTGAGGCCATCAACCACATCCCGGAAATTAAATCAATTTATTTTGACAATTAAAAAGCTTGGTGCATTTCAAATGGACGCAACAAAAAATAGCGGTTGTTGAGGCCATCAACCACCAATAGTTCCGTTCAGTTTAAAAAAATAATCGAAATCGGGAGCAATATTTTGAAAGGAACTCCAACAACTGCCTGTCTGTTTTTTGTTTAATAAAGGATAGTTGGGGTTGTAAATATTTTATAAGTCGGAATGAGCTTTACATTTATTGTAGCAGCTTTTATACGCATTCGCAACACTAACATAAAGCGTTACCTAACAATTTATCTTACCTCTTTAGTGGATATACAATAATACAGAGGCATAAGGCCGGGCAGGAGTATATTTATCATTGATGATGAAATAGCCTTTTTTCCAGGCTGCAATCCCTTCCCAATTATATCCATTTTTTGTAGATGGAAATTCCCATAAAGGGCTCCATGCAAAATGCCCGTTGGTAAAATTGATATTGATGAGGCGGCAATAGTTTTGATAAACATTGTTTTTTGTAATTAAAGCATGGTTTACAGTGTCGTTAACCGGTACCCGATACACCACATCATCCCCTTCTCCCTTAAAGAAAAAGTTAATGGCAGTAAATTGATTGTCAGCGGTTTTGGTAACATCCGTAATTCTAAATGGCATTTTATTAATGCCAACACTATCCGTTTCATTTGTATTAAAGTTGGTGCTAAAATTATATACATAGTTGGTATCAAAATAATTGTATTCAAAAAAAGCATAAAGCCTTTTTTTGATAAGCGCAATGGCTTCAAAGCCAGCATTATAAATGCTGCTACCGTCTGGTTTACGGGGCTTTAGTACAGTTTTTATCTGTGGCTGAAGGTAAATGTTGCCCTGCTTAAATTTGCCTTTAACCAGGTAACAAAAAGGTGATGGTGTATCTGTTTCAATAGAAAAATAAACTGTTTTATTATCAATGATACATGCTTCTAACCCCTCGTACCGCTGACCAAGCTGTAGCATTTTATTGGCTAAGCTATCTAAACCAATGATGTTTACTTTCTTAAATACAGGTTTTTGGGTCGAATCTTTTAAATACGTTGCCAATGCTGCTATATTGGTACTGTAAAGTTTAGCCTCCCGTTTATCCTGCAAGCGACTTTCAGCTAATAAGTACAGCTTTTTATGAGCTATTTGCAAACCAGAAAACTGGTTTTCACTGTAGCTGATTTCTGGTGGAAGTGCAATACTGTCTATTTTAAAAATTTTGTTTTGTGCGTTAGCTATCGGTTTAAAAACTATCAGCAAAGCAAAAATGTACAAATATTTCATAATTATTTTTGTTGGAATGGTACAAGATTAAACATTTTGTGTAAATGGATAGTAATATTTTGGTGCATTTAAAATTGTAGCTCCCAATTTCGGTAGGTTGGTACACCCGAGTTAGTCAAGGCCGTATTTGTTATCTTAATTAAACAGCAGGCGCTGGGTTAATTTGAAAAGTACTTACTATTTTGTTTAATGGTTGATTAAACTAATTTTTAAACAAACAAACAAAAAGTTGCACCGGTTTTTTAATCTCAAAAAACCTGTGTAATTATGTATTATTGCATTTTTAAATCCAGCTTTTGTAGTTGAAAGCTACACAAAAACTTCAACTGCATAATTTTGATTATAATCTACATCAATCTCTTTATTTAAGTATGCAACAGCAATTATTTGATAACTATCAGCCACAAAAGCCCCAAGGGCTGGCCATTGCAAAAAAAGGCAAACAAAAACTTTCTAAAAACCAGGAGGCATTTAACCGGCTTACACAAAAAATAGAAAAGCTGCAAAAAGAAATAAGTAAAAAGCAGCACCAGTTTGATCTTGCTTTAAATATTTATGGCAAAGAATATTATGCTGCACAGCTTACAATGCTCGACACCATGGAAAAGTTTATTATTACCCTTTTTGAAATTTACAAAAAGAATAAACTATCTAAACCTAACCAACGCCAAATAAAAGAAGTAATTAAATTTCATTTACAGGAGTATTTTGAACAGTCTGCTATTGAGCCTGGTAAAAAGTTACAGCAAATTTTTTCCGAGTTGGAAAATATCCAGTACGATAAAATGATGGAGCAGGAAAAAGAGCAGGAACAAGCTGATTTTATAGAAATGCTCCAAAAAATAAAGGTTGATACCAAGGGCTTTGATTTTAAAGACGAAGCAGCTATGGCTGCAAAAATTGCAGAGGCTCATCAAAAATTAGCCGCCTTGGAGCAAGAGGAGGAAGAAAAGGAAAGAAAGCAGCAGGCAAAAAAAAGAAAGACCGCCAAACAAACTGATTATGATACAATTCAGAAGGCCGTAAATGAAAATAAACAAAAAAATATCAGTACTATTTACAAACAACTGGCAAAATTATTTCATCCGGATCTTGAGCAGGATATAGATAGAAAAGTAGAAAAAGAAATATTGATGAAAGAGCTTACAAATGCGTACGAAGCTAAAAATTTACATGCGCTGCTACTGCTTGAGCTTAAATGGATACACAAAGAAAACGACCATTTAGAAAATCTTACTGAGGATAAACTAACCGTTTACCTGCAAATTTTAAAAGAGCAGGCTATGGACCTGGAAAATCAAAAAAATACCATCATTCACCAACCTCAATATTCAGTAATGGTAAATCAGTTTGGATTTTATTTGCAAAATAAGCCTGTTGAAACTGTTATGGTAGAAGTAAATAACTTAAAAGAAGAAATAATGCATTTTGAGAACGATATCAAAAATTTTGAGTCGGAAACAGGGCTACGCTATGTAAATCAAATGATTAAGCAATGGAAAAAAAAGGATGATGATTTAGATGATGAAGAAATGCTTAGAATGTTTTTTGGGTAAAGCCGTATCGCCGCCGTTGTTGGTGTTATTTATATCCAGCAACCATTAAACCGCTGTTGGTTTTATCCAACAACAATAGCCTATTTATTTACAGTACTATGCGTTTCGATTTTAATTTTTACAGCTCTATTTTACTCATATTTTTTGTACATGGCCTGGTGTACGCCTTGCTGTTGCTGAGAAAAGCTTTCATCAATAGCACAGTTTCAGATAAATGGCTAAGTCTTTTTTTACTTCTCTGTATTTTGTTTATAGCTCCCTGGATGCTTGGCTTTGCCGGCTGGTACGATAACCAACCTTACAGAGATTTTATTTTTTACACACCCTTTCAGCACCTGTATTTTGTTGGTCCTATTATATTTTTTTATGTACAAAGTTTGCTGAATCCCTCCTTTCATTTTACAAAAAAAGAATGGCTGCATTTGTTGCCTGGCATAGGTTACCTCGTTTTTAGCTTTGTTGTATTTGCTACTGATAAAATTATTCTTACACGCTACTATTTTTTAGCCGATGGTACAGATAAAGATTTTGATTTGTGGTACCAGTTAACCGGCTTTATATCAATGGTTATATACTTTTTAGTTTCTCTGCGGTATTACACCTTGTACAAAAAGTTGATGCTGCAGGTTGTTAGTTATGCAGAAGTTGTATTATTTAAGTGGATCAAAAATTTCCTCTACGCCTTTTTGGTAATGCTATTAATACGGCTACTTTTTTTTATTGCTTCTTTTATCCCTTTTTTTGAAAGCATGAGCTATATGGGCCCCTGGTGGGAGTATTTTTCATTCTCCCTCATTTTTTATTACATAGCCATTACAGGTTACGCCAACTCTATCGAAACAAAAGTGCCGTTTAAAGTGCATTTATTGGCCTACAAACCTTCCTTGCTTTTGCAACCGGCTACCAATAAAATATCTGATCCTGTTTTTTTTGAAGATGCTGAAATTGTTGCCTTTGAATCGGAAATTACTCCGGTAAATAAGGAGGAAGAAACTGTATTAGCAGACTGGAAAGTAAAAGTTTTGCAATTAGTAAAAAACCAAAAAGCGTATGAAGACCCTGAACTTTCTTTAGCACAGGTAGCCAAACAACTAAAAACAAATCCAACAATTATTTCCAAAGTAATTAACCAGGGCTTTCAGCTCAATTTCAACGATTTTATAAATTTTTACCGGATAGAGGCTGTAAAAGATAAATTAACAGCAGGGGAGCAGCAAACCCAAACTTTGCTTGGTATTGCTTTAGATTGTGGCTTTAATAGCAAGGCTACATTTAACCGGTCTTTTAAAAAAATAACTGGTACAAGCCCAAAAGAATGGCTGGAAAAAAATTGCTGAAAACAGGTTGAAAAATCAATAACGCTCAGGCCTGCAACAAAATAATAATTATAGTTACAAAAGTGTTTCCTTTTAATACTTTTAAGAGTCCAAACCTGCTATATCATTTTACAATAGGGTTGGTTAATTTTTAAAATCGCAATTGTTCAATCTTTGTTTTCAATTAAAAAATTTTTCAAGTTCCTTTTTTTAAAGAATACTTTATAATATTTACTTTGGGCGCCCGGGCGGGCTATCCGCAGTACTCCGCAGCCGCCGAATATACACCCTGGCTTCGCAACGCAAAATACCTGCGGCGGCTTTACGGGGTACTTGCTGCTATCCCTGGCGCACTGCCAAATGAGGCCTGCGTTTGTACCAACCTTCTTATATTCTCAAAGGCTTTTTTCAGCTTTATTATCGCCGTAAGGCCCTGCCCAATCTGAGTTGCTAACTATAATTGCGTACTGAAAATAATCAGTGGTAGCTAATTTTTTATTGCCGATCCACTCAAATGATTTATCCATTTTAGAGCTTGATTCCAATAAATATAATCCCTTTTTGTACGGAGAGTTTGCTGCATTTAGCTTAAAAATATAGCAGCTATTCTTTTCAATTAATGATTTAAAAACCGAAATACCTGTAACCTGGTATATAAAACTATCATCGTTTACCATACCGGATTTTGAATAAACTGTTCCTTTTTGCTGCGCCATTGGTGGTAAAAATGAAGTTGGCAACATAGAAGAACTTTCTAAACAAAAAATGGGGATTGTAACAATTTTGTTACGCATCGGTAGCTGGCTTTTTTTAAGTAATCCGGCAAAAGGTATACTATTATTTACACTATCCTGCATAGCATGAAATCTACCCCAAAAGCCATACATTTTTTCGTTACCCAATTTGTATTGAAAATATAAACTGGTAAAATTATCAATAATTTTTTTCTCCCTTACTTCTTTAGATGCTATGTTGTGAATGATAAATTGAACACTGTAATAGTTAGCCTGTAGCAGTTTTTTAAACAAAGTGGTATTTGAAAGCATCGTTGAATCTAAACGGCGGGCATGGCTGATAAACATTTTTTTTTCATTTTTATTAGCAAGCTTCATTTTTGAATAAATTGTGAGGCTATCAAAACTCTTTTTTAAAGGTTGGTCCTCAGCAGCTTGCAATAATTCCAGCAATAGTTGCACATTCATGTTTAAATCCTGGGCGCCATCCAACCCAAGCACTCTTATTTTTTTACCTGCGGGCAATGTTTGATTATAAGCATACAATTTTTTCCATTTGTCAAACCCTGCCTTACAACCCCATTGCAATTGTTGGTTATACCAATATTGGTAAATGGATTGCAACAATTCTTCATTTCCTGTAGTAAGGTATTTATTAAGGTAGTAAGCCTGGCTAAAATCAATTTCGGCTAAATAAATCCGTAAGCCTGTCTTTTTATTTATTTGCTTAAATATTTCAAAATCAAGTTCCTGCGGTTTTTCGTACCCATGCGATTCACTTACAAAAAATACCTGGTTTTGGTAAAACGCCTTGTCAAAAAAAGTAAAGGAATTATCGCCACCAATTATTATTTTTTCTTTATGTTGTTTTACATAACTACTGTAGCTGCTATCCTGTGCTTTTAATGGTAAGTATAAAATGGAAACTAAAATAGTTGATAATAATAGTAACTCTTTGGCTAAAAAATTTGAGTGCTTTCCAAACGATTTTTTCATGTGCCTGTTTATTTGTTAGTTTATTTATATTGTAAAACTACCATGAGGTAAGCCTTATTCCAATTACAAGGGATTATCTGCAATGGCTTTGGGGTAAACTGCATCTTTTGGGGCAAATTGTTTACTTAATAAACAGTTTAGGGGTGAATTAAAGCCAATTTTGATTTTATTATTTGGTTTAAGTTGCGTGATACAGGTATGGCTTCTGGTAAATTAATCAGGTGAAGCCTGTAACCTTGTGCTGTTCCGGATAAATTTTTAACTGTATTCATATTTACTAATGCAGTACGGTGGCACCTGCAAAAATTAGGGAAAGCGGCTACTTGTTCTTCTACTTTTTTTAAAGTGGTTCGTATTATAACGGTTTCAAGCTTACCCTTATCCCCGTAAAATATTTTAACATAATTATCAGCCGAACAGGCCGCAATAAACGAGCTCGCTGTTATACAAAGATTGTCTTTTTCATTTTCCGCTTCAATGGTAATTTGCAGTGGCGCATTAATAGCAGGTGATATTTTTGTAGCGCTAATTGGTTTACTTTCATCTAATAATGCTACTGGTAAAGTTTGGGTTCCATCTTCTATTACTCTTTTAGCAGCATTTACTGCAATATCTGTTACCGCAGTTTTTACCAGTTGTAAATTAATATTCTGTACCTCTATTCTGTATTTTTTTAGCAGCCTTGCCTGGTTAATAACAATACTGATAGTTGCCGGCGCAATACCAATAATGGTTGTGTAAAAAATCATTCTAAGCCAGTTAATAAACGAAAGGTTGCTGCCCTTAAAAATATTGCCTGCTACAATGTTGGCTGTAGCAATGCTGGTAATAATAATAAGGGAGAAAATAATTTCCCGGCCAATATTCCAACGCTCCTCTTTAAAAAAATGTGGAAATAAGGGGAAAAACACCCAAAATACAAACGCAATTGTAAAAAATGTAAGTGAGCCTGCAACGCTGCAATTTATAAATAAAGAAGCCATGCTATCAGTAGGGTTACCAAATGGATTCAATATAAATAACAACAGAAAAACTACCAATCCAAAAATTAAAGCTAGTTTAAGTTGAGCCGGTTTTCGCTCTTCTAAAGGATAAGGTTTATTAAAAATTTCATGAATGCTCTTCATAATTGCTT
>JBBQTZ010000235.1:0-7190 GCA_038234405.1 Chitinophagales bacterium | reverse complement strand
TTAAAAGGCGCCTTGCAAAGCTCTATCATATCTATGAAATTAGCCAAAGAAGCTAAAAACGACGATTATATAAAAATGAACCAACAGTTACAAAAAAAGTTGAAGTAAGAAAACCTGGTATTGAGTTGGTGATTTTTATGCTTGTGAAAAAGCAAATAGCTTACAAGCCACATAATCAGCCTGGTCTGATAACAGTGCTATTTGATTAAAAAGGTATTTTTAAATAAGCTGTATCAGCACATTTAATTAAAATGATGCTATCTTTTCCTATTCCGGGAGTACTTACTTTTTCAGCACGAATTCTATGAAAACCAACTTTGGGATATATAAAGTAAGAAGTATCTTTTGGCAACATTATATTAAAAGTAGAATCGAATAATTTATAAGGTTCCGTTGCGTTAATGGTAATTTTTAAAGTGCCCGTTTCTGAAAGTATAGAATAACCATATAAAATAACTCCTTTTATTGAGGGACGGTTTAGCGTGGTTTGGCTAGCTCTGTTGTTTTTACAGCTATTTTCTGCAGGGCTATTTTGTGGAATTTAATACTTGCTTTGCACCTCGGAAAAATGCCCATAAAAAAGAATATTAATGCAGGTCAATCGTAATAGCATTTATTACGAATACATTAATTTTTAAATTTTATCAAGATAATCCATTATTGGAATAAAGTTGTTGGGTTTCTGTAACCAACAATATAGCCAACTCCTAATAAATAAGGATGGTTTATACAATAACTATTGATCTTAATTGACACCCATTATTTAAAAAATGATATAAATATTGTATAACGTAAAGAGACTATGTTTTGTGCGATACTAGTCCGTAAATCTCCGCCCTTTTTAAAGACTTAGTTATAACTTAAAAGCAAAAGCCTAAATTTATTTAGGCATAAAAAAGCCTGTTACCTGAGTTACAAGTAACAGGCCAATAAAATTTAAAACCTCTATTGTTTTGTAAACTTTATAGTATTTACAATATTATCATGATAGTACCGAAGTATGTAGGTACCTGTAGATAAGTTAGTCAAATCAACAAAAGTTGTTTGGTTATTTAGTAAAAGGTTTTTAATAACTACACCCTTGCTATCAATTATAGCTGCACTTACATTTATGATATTATCTTTATTAATTTTAATAGTAAGTTGATCTTTAACTGGATTAGGGAATAACTGAATAATGTTATTGTTGTTTTTTACAATGGCTTTTACAACTGCTGAGTAGGTGATTTTGCCACTTGAATGTTTAATTTTTAGTCGATAAAAATTAACTCCTTTAAATGGTGATTCATCAACAAAACTATAAGAAGATGAAATTCCGTTAGCAGGTATTGTTTTAATTGAACTAAATAAAAGTCCATTATTACTTCTTTCTATTTCAAACAAATCTTTTGTTGTTTCAGAAAGTGTACTCCATTGTACAAGGTTTTTACTACCAATATTATCAGCCTTGATGGTATTCAGTTTAACATCTAACACACCGCTAATAATAGAAAAGAATGATAAGGTGGAAGATACTTCATTGGCAAGTATTACAATTGGAATACCCGTTGGAGAATTAACTTCACTGATAAAAATAATACCTTCTGCGCCGTTATCACCACCATAGGAAATAACATTTCGGGTGTTTTTATAATCAACATAAATTGGATTTAAAGGATTGGTAACATCATATACCATGCATCCACCAATTCGTTCCAACGCTATAAAGGCATAGGTTTTACCATTTATTTGAGCAATGGTAACACCTTCAGGTTCTGGCCCTTTATCATCGCTTCTATTTTTAAAGGTATTGTTACTATTGCTTACATTAAAAATTGCACCAAATACAGGATGTTTGGAGGTAATTAATTCAAGTTGATTACCACTATCCCAAACCAAGTTACCGGTAGTTGCGTTCCAAATAGAAATTGAGCGACCACCCAAAGTATGTATTTCATCATAATCACCGTCACCATCTGTGTCGCCAGAGGCCTTACTTACATTTAATCTGCCAATATTTGCTTTTAATGCATCTGCATAGGGAAAAGCAGTAGGGTCAAGAGTATATGTTAAAGAACTTAATCTGGTAACTTCTTCATAAGTACCATATTCCCTTGCATCTCCTTCATTTGCTGTTATTAAATAAGTTTGTCCATTAACTGTAAAAGAAGCAATGCCATCCGGCATGTACAAGCCCTTAACAGGCCAATTTGCAATTTCAACTTTACCACCTTGATCGCTTATATCCAATGAGTTACTTATTGACAGGTGATTTTTGGTTCCCAATGGCCTAATTGCTGTTACCGTATTTGTAGTTAAGTCAATTACAGCAATGGCATTATTTTCCTGACAAGTTACCCATGCAGTATTTCCGTCGGCAGAAATAGTGATATATTCTGGCTCAATATCTTTTGCAACAGTGGGAAAATTAAGACCAAAAATCCTTACACCCGACGCTCTTAAAAGGGTAGAATCAGCATTAAAATTAGTAAATGTAACTGTTGATACATTTGCTTGCGAAACATTGGCAGCACCTGTGCTAATATCTACAATTGAAATAGAACCTTCGGGATCTACAGAATAATCACTTTTAGGTTGACCCTCGTTTGCAGTAAGAACCTTATTACCATCTGGTGAAAATAATATCATATCTGGCATAGAACCAGCATTTACCTGATTTATAAAATTACCATTGGTATCAAAAAATACAATTTTACCCGGTAACTCAGGAATAACATTTTCTATGGCCGCTGCAACTATACCATTTTTTACTGCTATAGAATTAATATTGCCATAAGATGCAATAGAAATTGAACTAATAATTGATGCTGCTGCAGGATTACTAAAGTTTACTATATCAATTTTTGCACTTTTAGAATTGGCTACAAATAATCTTTGTGAAGTAGGATCATGAACAACTATTTCTGCAGAATTGGTTGCTGCAGCTCCATTGCTAAAAGAGGCTATGTGATTTAGAATAATTGACTCCGAAGCAACAGGTGCTATTAAATCATCATCTGTAATCACTACAGTAAAATGATTGGCAGCATTTAAAGGTAGTGCTATGTTTACGGGATTTACAAATCTAACGATAATGTATTCTGCATTTTCTGGCAAAGCATCATTATTGATAGAAAATTTTATGGTGTCTTTAATATTAGTTGCATTGGCATCCCAATTATACTGCATTGATAAAGGAGTAGTAAAATCGTTTCCAATTGTTGCGGTAGAAATCGGTAAAATTTCTAAATCAATGGAAGCTGGTAAGGCCCCATTTCCTACTAAATTAGCAATGATGTTAATCTCTGTAGTATTTTCAGTGACACTAATTTTACTTCCTACAAAAGAAACATTTGCTATTAATGGAGTATATGCAGGTGTTGGGTATATGCCCGGGGTAGCTCTAACTAAACCTTGAGATGGCTGAGGAATAACTGGATTTTGTGGAATTATCCAATTATTACCAATATTATTATCATTTGTAGCATTATTCAATTCAAAAGAATATCCATAAACTCCAAATGGTGCAGTTGGCCATCCATTTGTACCAACAAAATATGATACACTATCAATAATTTCATTGTTGGAATTACGAATTACCAAAATATCATCTGATGAACCTAAGCCACTTAATAAAGTATAAACTGGCGAAACACTTAACGCTGAAGAAACTGTTGTTGGGTTTGTACCAAAAAGTACAGTTCCCTTAGATGCTAAGGTAATAGTTGGAAAATTTCCCGAAGTACCATTTGACCATCTTAACCCGCCTAAATTTACAGCCGTTTCTGCTGCGTTATAAACTTCTACATATTCAATATCATTGGGTGAATGAACAATCTCTGTAATAACAAGGTTAGGTATAGCAGCATTAAATACAACATTAAAATTTGTAGTGACGATATTATTCAATGCAATATCTTGAATACCACTAATTGCCAGTGTATAAGGTGCGCCATTTACAAAAGGAGCATGTGTTAAAAATAAAGTGTCTCCAGTATTTGACAACATTAAATTACTGATAGCCAATGATGGGGTAAAAGAAAAGTTGGCAATATTTGTTGCTGAAATAATTGTTACTGCTTCATTAAATACAACAAAAGAAGAAACAGCAGAAGTAGCCCTAAATGATTGTGCAATTGGTGGATTAATATCTCCAGCCGATGAAGTTCCCTTTACCGAAAGCATATCTAGTCTCCATGTACCTGAAGTTGAATAATTACTTGTAGTGGTTGCTGCTTTATAAGTATTGGTTAATGGCTGAAAAGTAGCCAACACTCTAAAGCTAGCATTGGCATTATTATTTAGTGCAGGTATCGTTGACAAATTATAATTTCTGCTTACCCATGCATCTCCGGCAAGCGCCGAATCTAACGAAAAATTAACCCATACTGGTGTTGGTAATGTTGCATCCAGGCAATATTGAAATTGAAAATGTCTAGGACCAGTATTGCTATGTCTTAAATCAAATGATACAATGATATCTGAGTGCCCTACAGTAGAAACTGTAAATTGAAACCCTGCTGTTTTATCACTAGTACCTTGTGTTGGCCATGTTGATAATCCCCAACCTGAATCATCTGTTGTTACAGGATCGGATGAACCTGTGTTAGATTCTCCAGAAGCAAAACTACTGGATGTACCTCCTACATTAACTACCGTTCCATTTCCAATTGTTGGCAATATAGAGCCAGTGCTGGTGCTTGCATCTGGTGGAACAGAATTAAAGTTCCAGTTTGAAATTACACTTTGTGCTACAGTAAAGTGGTAGAATGAGCAAAAAAATAAAGACAGAATTAGTTTGGTAAAGTTTTTTTTCATTTAAAATTTTTTTCAAAATTCTTCATAATACTTACAGATACGCTTAAATTAATGTTATTAAAAAATTAAATAAATATTATATAATTATTAATTATTCATTTGAAATAAATTTTATTATTTACTTTACAATAAAACAGGTATTTGAATAAAATCAGTTGAAGAGATTTTGGTTAGATTTAATAGCTCTTTTATAAACTAACTGCAAAAAGTTAAAATTATTAGGGTTGTTCATAGATTTCCTCCTTATTTCATTGGCGCCTACCGATGTTGACTGCTCTATCTTTTGATTTTTTTGTTCTTAAACCGATTGCGAAATAGCAGCTAAGTGCTGCAACGTAATGTTAATGAACCAACAGTTACAAAAAAAGCTGAAGTAAGAAAACCTGGTATTGAGTTGGTGATTTTTTTGCTTGTGAAAAAGGCAAATAGCTTACAAGCCACATAATCAGCCTGGTCTGATAACAGTGCTATTTGATTAAAAGGGCAGTTTTATAAAAGCGGTATCAGCACATTTAATTAAAATGATGCTATCTTTTCCTATTCCGGGAGTACTTACTTTTTCAGCACGAATTCTATGAAAACCAACTTTCGGATATATAAAGTAAGAAGTATCTTTTGGCAAACTTATATTAAAAGTAGAATCGAATAATTTATAAGGTTCCGTTGCGTTAATGGTAATTTTTAAAGTGCCCGTTTCTGAAAGTATTGAATAACCATACAAAATAACTCCTTTTACTAAGGGACGGTTTAGCGTGGTTTGGCTAGCTAGGTTGTTTTTACAGCCTTTTTCAGCAAGCCAATAATACTGTGCAACTTCAAGGTCGGGGTAAAGTAATACCCCGCTGCTATCAGCTATCCTAACTATGCCCGTATCAGCAGCATTTTTATACAACCTAACCACTGTACCTGCAACACTCAACCCTTTATCATCTCTTAAAGTAATCATCAGCCGTGTTTTCAGTACTTCTTGTGGGATTGTTTTAGCACAACTCAAAAACAGTACACAAACAAATGCTAAAATCATTAAAACAAGTAGCGTAGTTTTCATTTAATATTTATTATAAAGCAATATTGCATTAATTAACTTAATATCCCGCCAAGGGTTTACATTCTGTTGTAACGACTTAAAAAACTTTACCGAAAACCGAACACTAATAAAGTTACAAAGTTGGGATTATAATCTGATAATAAGACTCGAAAGCTGTTTGTGCTAATTTCTTCCGTCCGGAATTTCTCTTCCGTTGCATGAGAGATATTTTAACATGTTAAGATGAATTTTACTTTAAAATACGACAGTAAGGATAATTGCTTCGGAAAAAATCAATAACAGTATTGCAAATAAAAGCTAATATCTATGGCCTGAATCACAAAGATTCCATGATAAAAAACATATTGCTAAAAACAGGAGCTACAAAGTTGGCGTTGTCTAAATTGTTTGATGCTTATCATTATATTATCTGCAGCTATTTGTCTAAATCAAAAAATCTCCTTGGCAGTTATTTACATGCAGTTGCTGGAGCTTTATTTAATACTTGCTCAAATAATAACGTCAGCTCCTGCTAAACCTGCACCCAAAGAAAAGAAAGAATTAAAAGTAGAACGACCGTACGTTTGGCACAATGTGATTCTTTTAAAAAAAGCCGGCAGCGATGGAAATGCAATATGGCCGTGCAAGTACCATGATGCTGTATATGAATACTTTTTGCAAGCCTAATCTAATTTTAACAGAGAAAAAGCAGCGATGTGTAGATACGCAGGTTTTAGAAGGTACCCGAAAACTAAAAACAGTGTGAAAATAAGCCAGCTTTCCCAAACTAAGCCGGCAGCTTTAATTCTTTAATTGGCCATAAAAGAAACGAAAGTAATATAATTGAAAATTTGCCGGATATGAACGAGATGTATTTAAATACGATAGCTTCATGGGAAGTTATCAAGAAGAAGAAAATTACCAGAAAGTTTTGATGACGAGCAGAAGGATGTGTATAAAGATTGAGAAGAGCTGGTACAAACCGTTGTTCAACTAAAGCCAACATTGCCCCCCAACGATACTTGCCCCTGCAACTTAATAAACTGCCGTTAAGGCGTTTAAACGTTTTAAACTTTTTAGTTTATCAATTTGTTCCTCAACAATTAACCGCTCATTTATAATTACCAGTTTTGGAAGCTTAGCTGTATTGCTGAAGACCTACATACAATGGCTTTGCATCTAAAACAGCAACTAAACAGCCACATTATGCTTCAACAATTTAGTATGCAATTGCGTCAGGAAGTTTTAAAATACTTATTAAATTATTAAATGCTATTTTACAGAATAATAAAAAAAATATAAAAATTGACATGGGATTTCCTTTATTAATACTTTTTACCGTCTTATTATTTTTCGGATTAAAAAA
>JBBQTZ010000234.1:0-7190 GCA_038234405.1 Chitinophagales bacterium | reverse complement strand
ATCCAGAAGAAAGAAAAAACAGGCAGAATAAAAAACCTAATTGTATCTTCATAATCCACAAAAAGTTCTTTCACTTATTGGTTCCTCTAAGAGGGGGGATACCATCATCGGTAAGAGGGGTTACCATCATCGGAATACATACTAACCCTAATTGCAGTAATTAAACCACCCTAACCCCTCCATGGGAGGGGAATTTGGACCATGCTATTGTTAGATGCTTTATTTTTTCGTGGGGTGTTTCTTATTCTCCCCTCCCTTGGAGGGGCCAGGGGTGGTTTGTAACTCTTTTCACCCCTAACCGCTCCATCCGTGAGGAATTTGGACCATGCTATTTTGAACAGGTCTTAAATTTACGGAGTTCTCATTCCCCTCCTTTGGAGGGGCTAGGGGTGGTTTGCATTCTTTACACCCTCAAAAACCCCAACTCATACACCATTGGTTGCAGCTTTTCTGTTAATGCTTTGTAGGCTTCTTCAAAAGGCTTAAAACTTACCGGGGCTATATCTCCACTGCTGTTTATTGCTTGTAATGCTTTGCGTACCTGGTACCAGCCTACATCTGCCCGGTTTAGTTTTAACTCATCTCTTACCGTGTGTACATCTGTTTGGGTAAAATAGGCTTGCCATAATTTTTTTCCTTGTGCTAATACGGCATTGGCTTCTGGGGATAAGCTTGGGTAACCCAACACTGGCGTAAAGTAAACCACCCCTAGCCCCTCCAAAGGAGGGGAATAGGAAAGCGGTGGTAAATTTTGCAAATAACTTACCATAAAATCACTTTCAAAACGATCGGGGCTGCCTACTTCTTCTTCGGTAAAAGGTATAAAATGATTTACGATACTCCATTGTTTGCCGTTCCATGCTAAGTTGTTGGCACTTGCAGTGAGGTTGCTGCCGTTGAATAACATCCATACTAAACAATCGCTTTTAAACTCGTTGCTTAAGGGATGTGTAGGTTGCAAAAACTGGTCTCTATCGTTGAGCCAAGTGGGTTTTATTACTCTACGAACTGTAAATATGATGGCTGCTTGCCAAAGGTTTTCAGGAGTAACATAAAACCCATTTCCAGTGCTAAACACAGAGGATGTAATCGCTGTTTGTTGGGAAGCATTTTGCATGTCATTGCTATTGCAATACATATAAGCAATAGCACTATCAACCCATGCTGTTACTTTGGCATGATTTGTTTGTGGTGTGACTGCGTTCTTTAGAGGTACATTTACACAATTAGTTTTCAGCCTTGGCATCCATAAACTTAAAAAATCTTTATTGGGAATATTATAAAAGTTTTTCTCTCCAATTGCTTTTGCATTTTTATCTAACACTTCAGTTATTATCTCTGTGAGCTGAGTTTTCTTTTTAGCATTATCATAAGTTTTCCATATTAAGAACCCAATGGGGAAATCGCCTTTTAATCCATCAAAAGATTTACTATGGACAACAAATCCTCCTAAATATTCAGCATTCCATATTTGTCTGAATTTCTCGAAGTTTGGGGCATTTACATATTTTAATTTGCTGAAAATTGCTAAAGTAGCAGTAGGAATTTCCTTTGAAATTCGTATTAAAAACTGAGTAAATAATTCACGTGACGCATAACCATAATCAACCATAAAATCAGAAATCTTAGTTTTTGCCACATCAGTTTTTCCTGCGTTACCTTGTGAATTTGCTGCTTCCGCATACGGCGGATTAATCAACACCAATATCTTTTTTCCTTCTTTAATAGCTTGTTGTAAGCTAGTAGGTATTTTATTGGTAAGGGTATAATCTATTTTACCATCATCGGTAATATCATCGTTTAAAAAATCGTATTGAAAACGGGTGGCAGCTACACAGGTTTTGGTGGCTTTCATTACATCTACATCGGCCTGGTCTAATGTGCTCATGTAAATATTGCGGGGGTTGCTGTGCTTTACTTGCAGGTTGCCTACACCACAGCACATATCCCAAACTATATAATCTTTTTGCCAGTTTTGCCCAAGGGTTTCGGTTAGTTTATCGTAGGCTTTGTCCACCACATTCAGCGGCGTGTAATAAGCACCTTTAAAGCTGCGTTCGTCAATAGGAATCAAGCTATCACGGCGTTCCAGCAAATAATTTCTATACTCCTGCTTGGGTGGGCGGTGGTAAATGGCCCAAAATTGCCGGTAACCTTCCCGGCTGCCAAGTTCATAAATTTTGCCACCTAGCATAAATACCGGTGCATTGTTTTTGTGTAATAATTCGGCTGGCAGGTTATCGTGTGTGCTAATATTGCCGTCGCTCATTATATCGGCAAAAAACAGCAGGGCATACTCTTCGGCAGCTACACCCTTAATTTCTTTACCAATCATTACTACCCATTTGTCAAACACCTGTTTTAGGTTGTCGGGGGTAATTTGTGTACGAATAATATCGCCGCTTTTAATGGCGTTTTTAATGGTGTTTATAAATTCCTCTTCGTGGGTTTCTATTTTAAAACTTACCAGGTACGTACCAATGTAGGCACTCACTACATCCAACGCTTCTTGAGTGTAGCCACTTGCACTTTTGCCCCATTTAATGGGTTGTTTTTTGTTAGATATTAATGGCAGTGCATCAGCAGTTTTCATGATGGCAGCCTTTTTGGTGTCTATCACACATAAAAATGGTGGTACATCTTCGCCGTTATCCAATGCCTGCTGTATATAATGCAGCAATTGGGTAAACATTTGGTAGGTGCTGTGCTTGTAGCCTTCTTTAGCTTCAAACCAAATTTCTTTTGTTTGTATGTCTATCAGGTTTTTGCTGTAGCTTTTTAGTCCTAGTGCTTTTATGTAGGCATCTTTTACATCTTCTTCGGTTCGGGCTTGCTGCAGTTGTAGGTAAAGGCTCATGTGGTTTGCTAATGAATAGTTTTACGAAGCATGTAAAGTTATGTTACAATATTTTATAACCTAGGCTGTGTTCAAATATAAACGGCAAGGGCTGTATAAACAATTAATTTTTTTGTACGCAGCTTTGTGCAGGTATAATTTGAACCACCCCGTTACCCCTAAGGGCAGTAATTAAACCCCTAACCTCCCGAATGTCGGGACTGGCTCTCCAAGGGAGGGGAATTTGTACCATGCTATTTTGTAGGTGCCTTAAATTTTCGGGGTTCCTATTCCCCTCCTTTGGAGGGGCTAGGGGTGGTTTCCTCTCTCCCCTCTGCCCTTGGAGAGGGTCGGGGGTGAGGTCTACCCTCCCTTCAAAAAAAAATATTTCTATGCCGCAATGGTACACCTGCATAGCATTAAGCAACTAACACCACCCAATATTAACGACAAGCCAATTAAGGCACTCGTTAACCATACCAACAGCATTTTAAACGATGCTGTTAACTATGCCCTGCAGGATAATGTAATACCACCCGCCATGCTGCAAGCATTACAAAACGATGTGTTTTTATTTAGTGGCCTTAAAACCTACACACAGCTTAAAACAGCCAGCCAAATACTATTAAACGAGCAAGGCCAGCGAAAGCCCTTTGCACAGTTTGCAAAAGATGTAGAAGCTATACATGCCAACTACAATCATCAATACTTGCAGGCCGAGTACCAGTTTGCCACCACCAGCGCACAAATGGCGGGCAAATGGGCTGCATTAGATAATACAGGCAGGTATTATCTACAATACCGCACCGCAGGCGATAGCAAGGTAAGGGATAGCCATGCAGCACTCAACAATACCACGCTACCTGCCGATGATCCTTTTTGGAGCGAATATTACCCGCCAAATGGATGGCGGTGCCGCTGCAACGCCATAGAGGTTAGCAAAAACAGGTATAGCCAAACCGATAGCAGTACCTCCATTACTGCAGGCATTGCCGCCACCAGTGCTATTGATAAAAAAGGCAATAACTCACAAGCCATTTTTAGATTTAACCCCGGTAAACAAAAAGTAATTTTTCCACCTACACACCCCTACAAAGGCGATTTAAGCAAATGCGGCAATAGCAACCTTACCGATGGCAGCGGCCAGCAAGAAAAATGTAAAGTAGCAGCAGAGCTGCAAAAGCAGTTGGAAGATAAAATAGCTGCTCGTAGAAACGAAATAAAAGCTATTACTAAGGAAACATTAGCAGGGAGAAAAGTAACAAATGAAGGAATTGATGCCGAAATTAGTTTCGGAATAAACGGTATAAAAGAAGCCTTAAACCAAGGGCATAAACACTACGTTGCAAAAAATGAAGCCTTGTTAAATATTGAAAAATTAATAACTACTGGTAAATATGCAGGTAGTGCAGATGATACAAAAAACAGAGTAAAACAGTTTCATTATATAGAAGTAGAAATTGCTAATGATAAGTCTTATGTGGTGGTAAAAGAAACCTTCAATAATGAGTTTCATTTTTATTCCATAGTTGACAAAATAAAGAAAAGCGATTAAAACCCTCGCCATCGGATATGCAATCCAATGCAGTATTTTTAATCGCTTTTTATAACAAATATAAAACAATTTTCACAAAAAAAATATTGCAATTTAACAAAAATGAACGCCAACAACTTTTTTACCCAATTGCTACAAGATATTAAAACCGATTTGGCAGACGAGTTTGATCGCAATTTTGAGCGCAAAGCATTTTTTAATGAGCCTTGGCCGCAAACCACACACCCAAATAACAACGGTAGCCTAATGTTACGTACCGGCGATTTACGCAAAAGCATTGCAGCAGACTTTGGCGGAGGTTCCTCATTCCCCTCCCTTGGAGGGGTTAGGGGTGGTTTGCATCAGAGGGGCAATGGGTAGTTTGCATTTGAGGTGCAAGGGATGGTTTGTATTTGAGGGGCTAGAATTGTTTGATATTTTTTACACAAACAATAAAGCATCTGGTAAATAATATTTTATTTGTTTCACGTTGAAAAATATTTAATTTCACAATGCGACTCTGTTATATTCGAGATTGTATCGACTCCCTGACTTAGTCGCTTTTTAGTCTCTTAAAATTTACACTTTATCGCTTTTTGTGGCTAAGGTTAATTAAAAATCTGCTAGTGATATTTATTTTAACTGCTAGTTTTTAAATTCTTAGAATTACTTTACTGATTTATATTTTGTGGATTTTAAAAATCATTCATCCATTAAAGGATAGTACCTTTCTTCTGTAAAAACTGGATATACAAGGACAGGCTCGAAACCAGTTTGAGTTTTATTCGGCTTTTATAATGTTGTTTTAAACCTCATTGATAGTCTAAATCGTTGATCTCTTGCTTTTGTTTTTCATTTAATGAATGCTGAAGGATTTGTTTTTATCTTTACTTGGTAAGAGTTTATGAAAGCAAGTGCAGGTTTTACCTGTCTTATTACTTTTTTGAACCTTTTACATCAGATTGTTTACAATGATTTTTAATCTTGTATTACAGAGTGTAGGGGAACAATCTCCGCACACTGTGCCAGTCGCCAATTAATTGGCGACTTTTTTATTTACTATCCCTCCCACTATATTTATTATTTGATTGCAGATTATATGCAGCAATGCCAACCTTTAAGCGTACTTCACTAAATAGAATTTTATCTGTAAAATGTACTTTTGCAGTAGGCGCATACATGCTTAAGCAGTGATTTAAGCCATGTTTAAAGGTGCTTTTTTCAACAGGTTTATAATAGATAAAGCACAGCTTGTATTATTATAAAAGCCATCTTTTACAAATTTTTATTTGTCTGTATTTTTTTAAAGTTTGGGATTAATCAGATTTAGCAATACAACTTTCTAGCCATAAGTATTGTGTTATAAAGCCGCATTATGGTCTAGATAGTTAAGACTTACATGTTGAGGTCAACTGCATATTGCAATAAAATTTACGTTGAGCTATCGTTTTGAATTTCATTTAAATAAAAATGTGTTTAGTGATAATAGAGCCTGATATAATCTCTGGATTTTAACGCTAAACACAATTGAAGATAGGTAATAATAGTTAACGTACCATTTAATTACAACAAAATTTAGGTGAAATAAACATCACCCGAACTGATACAGAAGCTAAATTATAGCTCGAGGTAATAATAGTTTACAAGCATTTTAAGTTAACTAAAAATGCCTTAGGTTTAAAGAGCCGTCTTTTATGGCTATACTTGGTGCAAAAGACAATTTAATCTTTCTAAAATTGGAAGTATAGTTACTAAAAGTAGAACAGCCGATAAATAATTACTTATTTATCGGCTGAGCATTGCTCGGCTACGCAAGCCTGACAGTACAAACATAAAACAATTTTACGTTAAAATGCAAAAAAGCAAAACGATTCACTAAAAAAAAGATCAAACCTTCCCGCTTTTCCCCCTGCTTTTATAAAATAATTATAAGCCCTTTACATATTAGTAGCAATAATTTACACTCAATAAATATCTAATTAAAAGGAAGGTGTAAAAATGAAAGACCCAAAAAGTATAGGCAAAAAATTCAGTCTAAAAATTGCTCGTATATTGTATAGCTAAGCACTTAAATAATGTA
This sequence comes from Chitinophagales bacterium, assembly GCA_038234405.1. Classification (GTDB taxonomy): domain Bacteria; phylum Bacteroidota; class Bacteroidia; order Chitinophagales; family Chitinophagaceae; genus Ferruginibacter. The sequence goes on along the minus strand of JBBQTZ010000234.1, from coordinate 740 downwards.
TATTTGTTTTATGATTATTCTAATTTTAATTATTGCCATTTTAGTTGGCCGAACATATTACGAGATAATTAGAGATCAGTGGCGCAATAGCGACTAACTATAATGCTTTTAAATTTTCACGTATGTTTATCTCATCTGTTGTTGTTTTTTTTCTTGGACTGATTTATTTAATAGCCGCTTTTATTTGGGAATTTAAAAATAGAAACAAGTAATTACTAATCCTCAACAGTAATTTCTCTTGTTGTTTTCGTTTTGTGCTTCGATAATTTTGCAACAACCTTCGATTACATTTTTTATTGTTAATTACAACGTAATTAAAACTGCGAAACTAAGTACCTTCGGAAAGGCTTTCACTGAGCATTTAAAAGTTACAAGTAAATTCTCGCAAATCCTTTGCATCATTGCGTTTCTGTTGGTTAAACTACCCCTAACCTCCCGAAAGGTCGGGACTGGCTCTCCATGGGAGGGGAATTTGGACTCTGCGGTTGATGGATCCTTTATTTTTCGTAGGGTGTTTCTCATTCCCCTCCATGGGAGGCTAGGGGTGGTTTATTATATTTAACCCACAATTTACCTTTCAGCCTGCCTATCTACTCGAATTTTTTGATTTATTGTTGACGGGGCACAACTGGTAATTTGTTTTAAAATTCCATCATAAGCTCCTTTTAATCTTTATCATTGTGCTATAAATCCCTATATTTAACGGGAACCAACTTTTTGGTAAAGTATTTGCTCATGCT
>JBBQTZ010000233.1:0-7190 GCA_038234405.1 Chitinophagales bacterium | reverse complement strand
AGGTACAGTAGTAATTACAGTTTGATTAAATTCTCTCTCTAACCGCTCCTGAATAATTTCCATGTGCAGCATGCCTAAAAATCCGCAGCGGAAGCCAAAGCCCAATGCCTGACTGGTTTCCAGCTCAAAAGTAAGTGAGGCGTCATTCAATTGAAGCTTGTCCATACAATCCCTCAACTCTTCAAAACTATCCGTTTCTACCGGAAAAATACCAGCAAAAACCATTGGTTTTACATCTTGAAAACCCTTAATGGATTCTGTTGCACCATTTACGGTAGTAGTAATGGTATCACCCACTTTTACTTCACGGGCATTTTTTATACCCGTAATAATGTAGCCCACATCGCCTGCCCGTACTTCATTTTTGGGCGATAATCCCATTTTTAAAATACCAACTTCATCTGCGCCATATTCAAGCCCTGTATTGCTAAATTTAATTTTATCGTTCTTCTTTAATGTACCGTTAAAAACCCTGTAATAAACAATTATACCCCTAAAGCTATTAAATACACTGTCAAAAATTAACGCTTGTAACGGAGCATCTACATTACCGCCTGGCGCCGGAATTCTTTCTATAATGGCAGTCAATATTTCTTCTATACCTATACCGCTTTTACCACTTGCCAATAAAATATCTTCTGGTTTACAGCCTATCAATTCTACAATTTGGTCTGTCACCTCCGGAATCATAGCACCTTCCATATCAATTTTATTGATTACCGGAATTATCTCAAGGTTATTATCAATAGCGAGGTAAAGGTTACTAATCGTTTGCGCCTGAATACCTTGTGAGGCATCTACAAGCAGTAAAGCGCCTTCGCAGGCAGCCAAAGCACGGCTTACTTCATAACTAAAATCCACATGTCCCGGGGTATCAATCAGGTTAAAAACATACTCAACACCCTTCCAGTTATAGTTTATTTGTATAGCATGACTTTTAATAGTAATACCCTTTTCTCTTTCCAAATCCATGTCATCAAGCACCTGAGCCTGCATATCCCTTTCGCCAATAGTGTGGGTAAACTCAAGCAAACGATCTGCGAGTGTACTTTTACCGTGGTCAATATGAGCAATGATGCAAAAATTCCTAATATTCTTCATAATAAAAAACTTTAAGCTGTAGTTTTTAATTGGTAAGCAGGCTTTTCAAATTGTTCCCAACTAATTACTATATTTTTTAAGGTGGCGAAGGTAGTTGATTTTAAGAGTATTTCAGCCTTCCGTTTACATTGAAAATTGAGCAATAAATATTAAAATAATTGGGGCAGTCAGGTAAGGTTTTCAATCAGCTTTGGCTCCGGCTATTCGCTGCAAGTACGGCACAAAAGCCAATACACAATGCCTCACCGGGCTTTACGCTGCTATCCGGCTGCTTTTGAACAGTATAGGTTAATTGATCTTTTATTACATAATCTATCATCAACAAAATTTGTGAAATATGGTTAGTTTACTATTAGCAGCACCTGAAAAATATTTACCTTCTACAGGCTCTTAAAATTTTGTTGTAAAAAAATTCATCAATTTAGTAATTCATTAATTGCTAAATCTGCAATCAATCACTTACTTTGTTTAAAAAACAGCATTTACCGGCATGAAAAAAAACCAACTTTACCTAACCTCTTTTTTTATTTTTCTTTTTTTTACTAACAGCTACCTGCTTACTGCGCAGCAAATAGATTCTCTAATATCTATTTTAGATACAAGGTATCCTCAGGAAAAAATTTACCTGCATACCGATAAAGCATATTACAACGCCGGAGAAACCATTTGGTTTAAAGCCTATTTAACCGCAGATAATCTTCCGGCAGCCTTTAGCAAAACATTGTTTGCAGAGCTTATAAATGATAAAGGGGTAATTCTGCAAAAAAAAATGATGCCCATATTACAGTCAGGTGCTGCCGCTAGCTTCGATTTAACGGATACCCTGCAGGATACAAAGCTGTTTGTAAGAGCCTATACTTCCTGGATGCTTAATTTCGATTCATCGCTGCTATACCTTAAACCAATACAGATAATACCAGCCAAAAATGTTATTAAAAAAATTGCTTCTACCCTAACCTTTAACCTTCAATTTTTTCCCGAGGGCGGCTATCTGGTAAACAATATTCAATCAAGAGTGGCATTTAAAGCAACCAATAATAAAGGAGAGCCCGTAGAGATAAAGGGAGATATTACGAGCAGTAAAGGTAAAAAAATTGTAAGCTTTTCAACAGTACACGATGGTATGGGCTACTGCGATTTTTTACCCTTACAAAACGAAAAGTACAAAGCAATATGGAAAGATAAAAAAGGTATTGTACATGAAACAATACTACCTGATGCAAAACCAGGGGGGGTAGTAGTAAGTGCTACTTTGGAAGATAATCTTTTGTATTACACCCTTACAAGATCGGATAGCGTAAACGAAGATTTTACTTCTTTTACTGTGGTAGGGCAAATGAACCAGCGTATGGTGTACAGTGCCCGTATAACCATGACGAAAAAAACTACCGTTACTGCACCTATAGAAACTGATAGTTTACCAAATGGCATATTGCAGCTAACCATTTTTAATGCAGCTCAAATACCTGTTGCAGAGCGTATTGTATTTATTAATCATGATAATTATTCCTTTATTACCGATTTGCACTCAGGCGATAAAAACCTTGGTAAGCGAGGCCATAACACAGTGCAGATAGATGTAGGAGATAAGTTGCTGGCCAATTTATCTATTTCCATCACCGATGCCGGATTAAACCCAATAACAAAAAATGAAGAGAGTATTTACTCACAACTTTTATTAAGCAGCGATATAAAAGGCTATGTGTACAATGCGGCCTATTATTTTTCAAATATGGCAGATTCTGTAAAGCAACACCTGGATCTGGTAATGATGACCAATGGCTGGCGCAGGTTTAAGTGGGATGATGTACTGGCAGAAAAATGGCCCATTGTAAAAAATTTGCCGGAAAATTATCTTACTATTAATGGTAAAGCTTTAGGGTTAAGCAAAACCTTACTGTATCAAAAAGATTTAATGGGTATTTTAAAAACAAAAAATGGCAGTACCAATGTACATATGTTGCCGGTAAATAGCAAAGGTGAATTTTTTCTGGATGGCATGTTCTTTTTTGATACAGCAAAACTCTATTATCAATTTAACAATGATAAGGATAAAACCCTTACCACATTGGCAAGCTATTATTTTAAAAATAGCTTTACCAATGCTCCTCCACAAACTGAAAACAGCCTTGCCGGTTTATACAGCACAGAAAAGATAGATAGCGCTGTAGTAAGCAAAAGCAGTACCATGGCAAGTTTATTGCGTAGCCAAAATGAAATGAACAGAGTACAAACACTGCAAACGGTACAAATAACTACCAAGGTAAAATCTTTAAAAGAAAAATTAGATAAAGAATATACCTCGGGGCTTTTTAGTGGTGGTGATGGCTATACTTTTACAACAGAAGATGATCCATTTGCAAGATCTTCGCCGGGCATACTAGCCTATTTACAAGGCAAAGTAGCAGGTTTACAAATATCTCCTAATGGGCAGGGAGAAGCAACCTGGCGAGGTAGCCCCACCAGCTTTTTTTTAAATGAAATGAATACAGATATTCAGGCAATTTCTTCTATCAATATGAATGATGTGGCTATGATAAAAATATTTCGTCCACCATTTTTTGGAGCAAACGGCGGAGGTGCAGGTGGAGCTATTGCTATTTATACTAAAAAAGGCAGCAGCGATAATTCTCAAACAAAAGGATTGCCTTTTACCTTGCTATATGGTTATACTCCGGTTAAAGAATTCTATACCCCGGATTACGAAAAAAATGCAGAGCTGGATACCAAAGATTATAGAACTACATTGTACTGGAACCCAAATATGTACTTTGACAAAAACACCAGGAGAATGGTAATACCATTTTTTAATAGTGACAACTGTAAAAAAATAAGGGTAACAATCGAAGGAATTAACGAAGCCGGACAATTGACAAGAGAAGAAAAAATAATTGAATAGTTACAGAATCATCAGCCAATTATTATACTTCTATCAAAAACAATACTGGACTATATCAGAGATTGTTCTACCTGCTACTTTCCTCTCTTCCCAGCAAAGTCTCGCAATGAGCCTAAGCAGAACCGGGGACGTTGCTTATAGCAGATTTATTCTCCTAAGTACGCAACGTCCCCGGCCAATACATAAAAGCTTTGGAGGATACGTTGCCGGGAAGTAATAAACAGGTAATAACAATAAAAATTCTACCCCACCCCACAGGCTGTATTTTTTTTTGACCGCTAACCAATCTTTTGCTCAATACCATCTCACAAATAAAAATTACTACTTGCAGAACTGCTGTTTTATTAGCCCAAAATATTATTTTATAACCCGATTGTGTACAAGAGCAGTTTTTATTTTTAATTAATTTTTAACATTTAGAATTATTGGTAAAAATTAAAAAATATTAATTTGTTACTTGAGAATTAAAATTTTTCTTTTAAACAGTTTTAGAAAAATAAACAGCATTACTAACACTCCTTCAATATCAAATCTATACCATGGTTGGCAACTGGTAGTTAAAAGTAACAGATTAGTTAAAATAAGAAAAAGAATGCCGATACCTGGTTATGACTGCAGGCCGATAAACCCCTTTATTGGAGAAAATTGGTAATGACCTACAGAGGGTTGCGAAAAAATTGAATTAGCTATAAACCTTTTGGGACTCTTTTGTAAAAATTAAAAAACGATTATATGAAATTAATAGCATCTATCTGCCTGCTGCTTTCTCTTGGTTTGAAGGCGCAGAAAAATATTACGCTTTTGGCTTTGCCTGTAAGTGTTTCCGGCAAGTATCATTTCGGTGATATTAAAATCCTTGACAGCCGTATAGACACCACCTTACTTGGCCGTGTGGTACGTGGCACTTTTGGACTGTCTGAATCGCTTGCCCCGCTTCAGTTAAAGGAACCCAACCTGCCCTCGTTTGAGATGTTTTACCAGGAGTGCACCCAGCAGCTTGAAAAGGGAAACCAAAATATACTGATACATATTACGGATGTTTTTGTAGATGAAGATCCTGAAACTGGTGCTTTTGGCACAGTGGATGTAAGGGTTGAAGTATATGCCATTAAAGACAACCTATATTACCCCGTTTATACGCTGGACCAGTATGAAGTTGTAACAGCCTTTGATGCCACCAAAAAACTCATTCGCACAATGACCACCGGACTTAAAAACGCAGTTGAATATGCCAATAATGCCTTTACCCCGGCAGTGTTTGACAAACCCGGCTTTACTCAGGCAGATTTACTGAATCTGAAATACAAAGAGAGAAAAAGTAAGTTTGCGGCTTATGCCGAAGATAAAGTACAGGATGGTGTTTATGGTACATTTGAAGAGTTTTTGAGCAACAAGCCAGGGAGGTCAGTAAACATGCTGGAGGAAATAATTACAAAAAATATGGCCAAAGGCAAACGTAAGCGGGAAGCTATTTTTGGATATTGCCAGCAAGGGCAAATGTTTATGTTTGAAGGCAATAAATATGATACTGTGCGTATCTACCGCCGGGGCAATGAATTTTATATGCAGAACTACGGGATAGACCATACCAAGCAGGAAAAACAAAATACCCTTCTCTGGTTTACCAGTTTTGCTTTACTAAGCAATACTGATAGCTGGTATGAGTTCATGCTTAATCCACGTACCGGTAATTGGTATCAAATGGCCAAACTGGGCAACAAAAAAAAGGAAGATATTGAAACGCCTGTTCAGGAATAATACGCTACACCTTCCAACTAAGGCAATCAATACCTGTATGTCAAAGCAAGTCCTATTTCAAGCAAGGTATTTGCATGGCTCGTGAGTAAACTATAACGTTGCAGAAGCCATTGTTTTTGATTGTATTCACGATGTTTTTTACTGAAATATGGGCAAAGCGGGAGCGATTATCCGTACCCAATAATATGCGTTTTTACTAACTTCATGCTTTAAAAATTAGGATTTTGCACCTTTTACAGTGCAAAGAACGCTCCACTGAACCAATTTCTCAATTGGATTTTGATAGCCTTTGGGCAGAACCCTCCGCCGAAGATGTTGTATTGATAAAAGAAGAAAATAAGCTCAAAGAGGTTTTAGTTAAAAAACTTAACAGCCAATTGCCTCCGCGACAACAAGAGGCTTTGCGCCTCCTATTCGTAGAATCTTTTGACTATACTAATCTGTGCATAAGTTAAATGAATCAAATATCCAGTACAAACTGCAGATCTCGCCGCCTATCCGGGATGAACCCAGCTCTCAAAATAATATAGCCTTACTTCTTCCAATTGCTGTCTGCCTTCCTGGTCAGCGGCGAGTCCTGCAACGAGGTGAATTATAACGCCGGGAGTATTTGTGCAGAGACTCGCCTTGGAAGTGAGGATAACTAACTTGGACGGAATACTACTGAGATTATTGAATTTAATACCATCACCTCCTCCCTCCAAAGATTTACCAGGCGAGTCTCTGCACAAGTTTAATGAAGTTTACAACCGGTACAAGCTGCAGGACTCGCCGCCTATCCGGAATGATCTCAGCTCTCAAAATAATATAGCGTTACTTCTTCCAATTTCTGTCTGCCTTCATGCTCAGCGGCGAGTCCTGCAACGAAGTGAATTATAAAACAAGGGGTATTGATGCAGAGACCCGCCTGGGAAGTGAGGACGAGTCAGTTCTAACATGGTAGATTGGTTCGTGAGACACGAACGAACCACGGCGGAGGTTTTTTAATACAAGTTATAGATTATCGATGACGATCTCCTGTTCATTTTCTATTTCAATTCTATTTTCAACTTCTATTAAATTATAAATATCTATGTCTACTTTGATATCTAATATTTCAAAACTAACTACGATAGAATAAGGGATTTCCTTATCTAAATCTTTTTCCCAACCTTTATGGCCTTTAACGGCGACTAGAAATTCCTCAGGTATCTGGTAAGATTTTTCTATGCACCAATCTTTTTGAATAGAGCTGTCTTGCCTTTTTACACCACTTATTTCTCCATCATTTACCTTCGAAGCAATAGTCCACTTAAATGATTCGGATTTTAGTTCCGACGAGTTTGTTTCTTCGGTATTTTCGGGTTGTCCATCTTCCTCGTCGCCGCTTATTTTAGACAATAATATTCTATCAGAAAAACTTTTTTGAGTTTCACCTTTTCTTGAAGTTTCC
>JBBQTZ010000232.1:0-7235 GCA_038234405.1 Chitinophagales bacterium | reverse complement strand
AAATGCACAGTAAAATTACCTGCAATGAGATAATTTTTTATAAAAAGTTAGAGACAAAAACCCGCCGCTGACAATAGCATTAATTTACTCATCATCCATACTACCCTTTGTAAAGCGTTTAATAATGCCTCTCCCACTCTCCCGGATAAACGTTACAATCTCATCTCTTTCATCCGTTGCCTGAAGTTCTTCTTCAATAAAATTAAGTGCCTGAGATGTATTCATTGATTTATTGTAGATAATTCGATAAATATCCAATATCTGGTTGATGCGATCGAGGGAAAAGCCCCTCCTTTTAAGGCCAACAGAGTTTACCCCTGCATAGCTTAAAGGAGTACGGCCTGCCTTAATATAGGGTGGTACATCTTTACTTACCAATGAGCCACCGCTTACAAATGAATGTTGGCCTATTTGTACAAACTGGTGTACGGCACACATACCACCAAGTATTGAAAAATCGCCTAGTATTACATGTCCTGCCATTTGGGTATTATTGCTCATAATGCAATTATTACCAACTATACAGTCGTGTGCTATATGGCTGTAAGCCATTATCAGGCAATTGTTTCCCACTTTAGTTACCCACCTGTCTTTGCTCCCCCTATTGATAGTAACCAACTCCCGGATAGTGGTATTATCCCCAATCTCTACTGTGGTGGATTCGCCGCCAAATTTTAAATCCTGTGGTATGGCCGCTATTACAGCACCGGGAAAAATACGGCAGTTTTTGCCAATACGGGCACCATCCATAATGGTAACATTGCTGCCAATCCAGGTACCTTCGCCAATTTCTACATTTTGGTGTATCACACTAAAGGGGTCAACCTTTACATTGGTAGCAAGGTTAGCATTAGGATGAATATATGTGTGTGGATGAATCATAAAGAATATTCAATGTGCAAATATTAATAATCTGCCAGTTCATTGATGTTAACGATATTATAATAAATTGTTTTACTATTTTGAATTTGAACAGTTGCAACAGCTCTACATTTTGCTTTAGGTTCTTTTTACCAGTTGTGCTGTTAAATCTCCCTCCGTGCAAAGCTTGTTCCCTACAAATACACTGCCTCTCATTATACAAATACCTCTGCGTATGGGTTCTATCAATTCCATCTTCAAAATCATTGTATCTCCCGGCACTACTTTTTGCTTGAATTTACAATTGTCAATCTTCAAAAAATAAGTATCATACTGGCCTTCGGGCATTGCGTTAATACAAAGCAGGCCACCTGTTTGTGCCAATGCTTCAATTTGTAAAACACCCGGCATTACCGGGTTTCCGGGAAAATGTCCCTGAAAATAAAATTCGTTGAATGTAACATTTTTAATGCCAACAATATGTTTATCCGTAAGCTCAATAATTTTATCTACCAACAAAAAAGGATACCGGTGTGGCAACGTTTTTTCTATCTGCTGCAAGGTATATACGGGCTGTTGGTTAGGGTTGTAGGTAGGAATATCCCGGGTATGCCTGTTTTTTTTAATGTACTGCTTTATTAGTTTGGCAAATGCTACGTTGGTACTGTGGCCAGGCCTGTTGGCAATAATATGACCTTTAATGGGGTAACCAATCAGGGCAAGATCTCCAATTACATCCAACAGCTTATGCCGTGCAGGCTCGTTAGGAAAACGAAGTTCAAGATTATTGAGATAGCCCTCACTTTTTACTTCAATTTTTTCTCTGCCAAATGCCTTGGCCAACCTTGTCATTTCGTCGGATGTAACCGCTTTATCTACTACAACTATGGCATTGTTTATATCGCCACCTTTTATAAGATTATTATCCAGCAATGCTTCCAACTCATGCAAAAAACAAAAGGTACGGCAGGGAGAAATTTCTGTCTTAAAATCTTTAATAGTTTTTAAGCCAGCATGTTGGGTGCCCAATACAGGTGAATTAAAATCTATTAGTGTAGTAATTTTATATTCGGTGGCAGGCAGAACGGTCATATCTACCCGCTTATCATCATCATGAAATGATATATTATTATCAATACTATACCAAATTTTGGCTGCATCCTGCTCAAAAACACCAGCTTCTTCAATAATTTCTACAAAAGGTTGGCTGCTTCCGTCAATAATAGGTATCTCCGGTCCGTTAATTTCTATCAGGCAATTATCTACGCCCATACCTACTAATGCTGCTAAAACATGCTCTACGGTACTAATTTTAGCTTCACCGAGCTCTAAGGTAGTACCACGAGAGGTATCTGTTACCAAATCGCAATCAGCTTTTATAACCGGCATACCTGGTAAATCAATCCGTTGAAACTGAAAACCAAAACCAGGATTGGCAGGCTTCAGAGCCATATCTACATTAATACCGGTATGCAAACCGGTGCCAGATATACTTGCAGATGATGCTAAAGTGTGTTGCTTATCCGGGTTAAAGTTACTATCCATACTGTAGTTTAATTTAAATGCGGTCAAAGATATTTTTATTTTTTGAGAGTGGGTGTTTTCGTAAGTTTTTGACTGATTGTTTAATGACGGTTAATTGGCTAAAAATCCGGATTGTATAGTTGGCTAACCTTTTAGATAAGGTTGGCAACCTTGCGCCAGGTAAATTCGCTCCATTTGAAATACACTCTTAAAAGCAGTTGGCTATTTGTTTGCAACAAATATTCTATTTTTACGTAAAACACTATCAACCATAAATGCAGTTATACAACGAAGAGATTAAAAAACTGTTTGCAACCTTTTCCAGTGCAACCATCAACAGTATTAATAAGCTGCCACAGGCAGGAAGTGACCGATCTTATTTTAGATTGCATACTGATGCAGGTAATTTCATTGCAACTTATGGCGCCAATTTGCAGGAAAACGAAACCTTCATTTATTTTTCTACTCATTTTGCAGCAAAAAATTTAAGTACGGCTGTAATATTTTGCGTAAACAGCGATAAAAGCATTTACATACAGGAAGATTTTGGCAATATATCATTGCTGGATAAGTTGGAAGAATTGGGTTACGTACCAGATGTATATAGCCTTTACCAGCAAAGTCTTCATCAACTGGCTTTATTGCAAATAAAGGGCAACGAGGGGATTGATTATTCCAGATGTATTACCAATTCATCTTTCGGTAAAGAAGCCATCATGGCTGATTTGTTGTATTTTAAATATTATTTTCTGGATGCTTTGCGCAGGCCTTATGATAAACAAAAGCTGATAAAAGACTTTGAAGCAATGAGTAATTATTTATCCCACACAGAGTATAAATATTTTATGTTCAGAGATTTTCAAAGCCGTAATATAATGGTAGATAAAAGTAACGCTGTACACTTTATAGATTACCAGGGAGGAATGGAGGGTGCCCCTCAATATGATGTAGCATCGCTGCTATGGCAAGCAAAAGCTAACCTCCCGGATGATTGGAAACAACAATTACTGGAAGATTACATGGTTGCTTTTGAAGCAATAATTAAGCAACCCATTGATAAAGATATTTTTAGAAGCCAATACAATGGATATGTTTTGATAAGGCTTTTACAGGTACTTGGTGCATACGGTTTTAGAGGGTTGTTTGAGCGGAAGGCACATTTTTTAACAAGTATTCCGCTGGCTTTGCAAAATCTAAAATGGTTTATGAATAACCAACGTATGGGCATTATAGTACCTGAGTTTAAAAAAGTGCTGGAGCTTTGTATAAGCGATGAGGTATTGCAGGAATTTACGCCCATACAAGCTACTGTCAACACGCCATTATTGGTAACCATTCAAAGTTTCTCCTTTATACAAAATGGATATCCTGTTGATAGTAGTGCCAACGGAGGCGGTTTTGTTTTTGATATGAGAGGCATTTTAAATCCCGGCAGATTTAATCCGTACAAACATTTATCGGGGCTTGATAAGCCGGTAAAAGATTTTTTGGAGCAGCAAACCAAAATGCCCGATTTTTTAAATGGCGTTTACAGTATTATTGATATATCGGTGGCTGATTATATCAATCGTGGTTTTGAACATTTATGCATCAACTTAGGCTGCACCGGCGGACAGCACCGCAGTGTATATGCCGCAGAAGCTATTGCCCGTCATTTAAGAAATAAGTATAAAGTAAAAATTGAGTTGGCGCATTTAAACCAGGCAAATTGGAAAACAACCCTTCATCCCCAAACACCTGCGGATGCTTAATCCCTGTATTTGCTTTTAAAAATATTTTATAATGCCATTAGGTAAAGAAATTATAACCAATACAGAACAGGTATCCATCACAGGTGTGGGCGGTACCGGGCAATATGCCATGATTTTTGCTGCTGGCTTAGGCACTCGATTTAAACCCTGGACAAACAATCACCCCAAAGCGCTTGCCCTGGTAAATGGTAAGTCTTTATTACAACGTAATATTGAATACCTGCAGCTATATGGAGTTAAAAATGTGGTTATAAATGTTCATCATTTTGCAGATCAGATTATTGATGCCGTAGCAAAAAATAATGGATGGGGAAGCAATGTTACCATCAGTAATGAAAGCAGCGAAGTGTTGGAAACTGGTGGAGGTTTATTAAAAGCAGGACCACTATTGCATGGCAACCTGCCTTTTTTTACGTTGAATGCCGATTTTTTAACCAACCTAAACCTCACAGACCTTTTAGCATTTCATCAGCAAAAGAAAGCCATCATTTCATTCGGCATTACCAATAGAAAATCGAGTCGTAATTTTTTATTTGATGAAGATAACCGCCTTTGTGGCTGGATGAACAGCACTACAGGCGAAAAAAGAATTTCAATTAATAAGCCTGATTTAAGGCCAATGGCTTATAGCTGTGTGGTGGTTTTTGAACCAACTATTTTCGACTTAATACCACAACGAGGAAAATTTTCTATTGTAGATACTTACCTCAGCCTTGCAGCAACCTATCCAATTTATGGGTACAATCATAGTGGCGATAAACTGGTAGATGTTGGCAAACCCGAAAGTGTAGCCATTGCAGAAGCAATGTTTACTTAACGTTTTATAACGATTTTTTCTACCACAGCTTTTTTTGCAGTAAATATTTTTAAAAGATAATTGCCATTAGGTAAATGCCCAACTTGCAGGTTTGTTTCTGCAAGGGTAATTTTTTTCTCCATTAATATTTTACCGGCAGCATCTAGCAGTTGGGCAGTAGCATGTTCACCTGCTGCATGCACCAAACCAGTAATTTGTATTTTATCTGTTGCCGGGTTTGGGTAAAATACAAAACTATTTGCAACAGAAGAATTGTTGAGCAATACAATACTGCTGTACACAAAACTACCATCGGTATCAGTTTGTTTTATTCGGTAAAATAATTTGCCGGCGGGTATAGTAAGGTGCGTAAAGTTGTATTGACCAATGTTTGTATTGTATATTGGCTCGCTGCCAATTTGCTGCCAGTTTATTGCATCTGCACTATACTCAATACCAAAAAATGCGGCATCATTTAAAGGGGTAGCAACCTTCCATTTTACCTGCACGGTTTGTTTATTAACAAAAGATGCTGAAACTGCTACAAATTTTACAGGTAATGTAGTAAATACAAAAGGTGTGGGTATATTTTCTCCCACATCGCCAGCATTACCATTTTTGTTTGGATCCACTACAGAGGTTTCTCCATTGTTAGATGAATCTGAAACATTTACCAGGCTAACAATATTGGCCGAACCTATATCTCCTTTTGTAGTAGCGGTATTATAGTAAACGGTAGAAGCACTTAAATTGGTTGCCCGGCAACGTACAATCACCTTACAAAAGGAGTTTTTGTTCAATAAAATTTTATTAGGTAAGTTTTGGCCAGGCAGTAAAATTTCGGTAACGGTAGTTCCGTTAAAGGCTGCATTTAATACAAGACCGGCGCCATTGCCTCCACCGTCAAAACTGGCACTTACGTTACTTACATTGGCTGCTCCAAAAGTAGCCGCAAGGTTATCTATTATTTGAAAATTGTTTAGCACAACATTACCCATATTTACAGCATAAATTTCGTAGGTAATATCTGCTGTGTTGCTATTTACTTTTACCGCATTTACCAGCTTTTTGGTGCTCCCCACAGCAGGTGTAATACTCGTATTATCAATGGGTAACTGACCATTCTGAAATGCTTTTTCAGCACCTAGTGCACCAGTGGTAATATTGTAATCGTAATAATAGCAATTACCATTAAAGGTACTTCCGGTAAGCTCAATAGTGCCATTGATAAAAGCAATACCGTAGCAATCTCTTGGCAATGTTTTAAGATAGGTGGCAGAAGCTGTGGAGGTGGTACTGCTATAATCATTTATTTCGTATAATCTGCAGATACCGCTTCCTAAACTGGCAAACATTCTACCATTGGGTAAAATAGTGAGATCGCCACTTTGAATGGTGGTAGGAAAATTACCCGGCGGAAACTGTAAAATTCTGCTGTTAATAACCGTGCCGGTATTTACATCAAACTTATCCATATTGCATTGACCGGTAGCTGTATTATAATTAGAAAAAGACCACAGATCGCCGTTATTATCAAATTCGAAATTATTAGAAATATAGCTGTAAGCGTAAGTAGGTGCCACAGGTATAGTAAGAGGACAACGCATGTTTAAAGGCAAGCCAACATCAAGAACCCAAATTTTAGTTTGAATGTTATTACGAATATCAGCAACATAAACTTTATTGTCTTTTGGATTATAGGCAATAAAAACGCTGTAGAAATTAGCCGTTTGTGCAGATAAATCGCAATTAGCCAACATTACCGGCAAGCCTGTGAGCGGACCTTTTATTAATGAAAAATTGGGCACATCGGAACTTGAACAGGTATTACTGCCAAAATTTACCAATACCGAATTTTGTGCCGTTAAAAATTGGCAACTTAGTAAAAGGGCAATAATAAAGAGGTTTATTTTTATTGTAGAAAATGCTATCATAACAGTTAATTAATATGCTGCTGTATAACCCTGGCAACTATTTTAAAACAAAGCTAGCTTGTGGGCGGCCATTCAATAATGAAAAATGTATTGACTGTAAACAAATGCTTAGTAAATATAGTTCATTTATTAGTTGTTGATAAAGCTGATGAGCTGTGTTTTAATTAACACAAAGGCTGCTGTAGTCATCTTGATGTAAAATCAGGAAGCTCTTCAACAAAATAACTTTTCAATTTTTGAAAAGTTAGTATTGTGATGCAACATCCAACAGTCGCATGATCGTTTCTCAAAGAGATTTGATGAGAACTGAAAACGTTGCTTATTTAGCAAATCAACGTTTTTCTTTGCACACTGCTAAATCAAAGAGAG
>JBBQTZ010000231.1:0-7250 GCA_038234405.1 Chitinophagales bacterium | reverse complement strand
TGTCGTTCTCAAACTCCTCAGTTTCCTCTTCCTCACCTGTTTCCAAAGCCGGGTTATCTTCTAGTTCTTCCTTTATTCTTTCTTCCAGCATGGCAGTAGGTACCTGTAGCAATTTCATTAATTGAATTTGCTGAGGTGATAGCTTTTGTAATTGCCTTTGATATAGTCCCTGACTTAAACTCATTTTTAAACAGTAAATTTTTGTTTATTTTAAATAGATTATTGAAAACAGTACTGGTTGTATGTTTATAATAGTACGTTTATAATAATATTTTATAACGATAAAACAAACCTAATAGTCTACGAAAGCGTAAATTTACACACATTGAAACTTGAATTATGATTAAAAAATGTAAAATTTTATTTTTTTGCATGATTTTTGTTAAAGGCGCTTGCTTTTCGCAAATTACAACCACTCCAAAACTTAAGTTTATAGAGCTTGCTTTTAAACCTGCAAATACCAATCATTTCAATTTTAATAAATTGAACGTTACAAAAAATAATGCTAAACCGTTTTTATCGCCTGATTATTATGCAAAGCAGTTAGGGTTTTTCTGCAAACAAGAAATAAAGTTTGATAAGATGATTAAAATTCCATTTAGATTCAGGCTTGGGAGTGTGGAGCAATGCAACTGGCTAGAGGGAAAATCAAGGCAGTATTAAAAATCACCAGCTATCTATTTATCTATTTATCTATTTATCTATTTATCTATTTATCTATCTATTTATCTAAAACTTGCACTATAAATTAATATGTAAGTATAAAAGCCTAGGTTTTAAATTATTTTTGGCTAAAAAAATTCCTTTTTATTAGGTTGATGTATTGGTGAGGCGGCTTTTACCACCAAATAAAAATTTTGCAGTGTAAAAGCTACTTATGGCAAAAAACTTCTGCAAAGTTAAGCATTTCAGAAAAGTTTTTTACCTCAAAACAGTTTACTTTTCGCAGCCGAAAATAACCTTAAACACTTATCTGTAGTACGTTTTAAAACCTCCTTCCGTGTTCGTTTGCAAAAGCTGGATTTAAAGTTTTTTATTAATCGAAGTATTCTAATTTAGCGGTGGAATAGTTGCAGGCTCTTTAAAATAGTTTAATCTCAAGCTATCGCTCCATCCGTTTGGATTTGCTTCAAAGCTTTTACTACTAAAAAATATCATGCCTTTCATATTGGGGGTATTCCGCAATGCTTCAATTTGCCGGGGAAGTTGGGTATTATCTTTCCATGCTGCGTTGCTATTGGCTCTGTAAATACCAAGGCCAATGTAGCAATGCTTTCCGTACGTGTGTTTGCTCCACCAATTCAATAACACTTCAAAGGGTGCCCTGCGGTGACCAAACTCCCAGTATAATTGGGGGGCAACATAATCTATCCAGCCATTTTTTAACCACAATAAAATATCTGCATACAAATCGTCGTAATTGGTAAGTGCACCCCTTGTTTTACTGCCATTAATTGGGTCTCTATCCTCATTGCGCCAAACGCCAAATGGACTAATTCCAAACTGGCATTGACTGTTTTCTTTTTTTATAGTGGCACTTAATGCTGCAATAATAGAATCTGTGTTGCTCCTCCGCCAGGCTTCTTTACTCAATCCATTACCATACTGCCGGTAAGTAGCATCGTCTGCAAATACCTTACCTTCAAGAGGATAAGGGTAAAAATAATCATCAAAATGAATGGCATCTACATTATACCTGCTTACTACATCTTTTACTACTGCTGTTACATATTGCTGTGCCAGTTTATTTCCCGGGTCAAAATACATTCTTTCGCCGTAGGTAATAAACCATTCAGGATGCAGCTTTGTAATGTGCGTGGGGGATATGGTAGAAGTAACCACATTAAATACGGCTCTGTAGGGGTTCATCCAGGCATGAAAAACCATATTTCGTTTGTGCGTTTCTGCAATCATAAACTCAAGAGGATCGTAATATGGTACTGGTGGCTTGCCTTGCATTCCGGTTAGCCACTCACTCCACGGCTCGTATTGTGATGGATAAAAAGCATCTGTAGCAGGCCTGATTTGTACAACCATGGCATTGATACCATTTCGCTTGTGCATATCGAGCAGTTTTATAAATGCTACTTTTTGCGAATCGGCATCAAAATTACCTTTACCCGGCCAATCTATATTATCGATAGTAGCCACCCATACGCCTCTAAATTCTGGCTTTGCCTGTGCAGCAATAGTTTGGTTGAAAAAGCATAGGATAAAAAGAATTAGTACGTAATTTCTTATCATAAAGCGTATGTATTTGTTTTTATTGGGGGGAAATAAATTATTGAGAACTACGCATTTTATCAAGCAGCGTGTTAAGTATTTTAGCTTCGCTTTCTGTGAGGGAGCGTATAATATTTTCCATAGCATCTTCATGTGTATCAAGTTTGGCAAGCACTGCTTTGCCTTTGTTGGTAATAGTAACATCTACCAATCGCTTATCAGATTTACAAGTAATTTTTTTCACGAGCTCTTTTAAAATTAGCCTATCCACAATGCGGCTTGTATCGCTCATTTTATCGAGCATACGCTCCCTTATTTGAAGTGTAGAAAGAGGCATATCACTTCCCCGCAAAATACGGAGTATATTAAACTGTTGCATGGTTAAATTTTCATTCCCAAAAATGTTCTTCAACTGCTCTGTTGTCCAGTTATAGCTGTAAATAAGATTAATAATTGCTTTTTGATATTCGTTTCTAAAAGTAGGTTGATTAATATCGCTTTCAATACTCATTTTCACAAAAGTTTATAAAATTTGTTTTCCAAATTCATTAATATAAATTTTAACTAAAATAATAAAATAACTAATGAGAAGCGGACCAAATATAACTCCCCAAAATCCAAAGAGGCTTATGCCAACTATTACACCAAATATGGTAATTAGCGGATGAATATCCATAAATCTTTTTAAAAGTGTAAGCCTTGCTACATAGTCAATATTTGTGATTAGTAACAGCGAATATACCAATAGTCCAACACCATCATAATTATTACCGGTTGCAAAAAAATAAGCAGTTAAAGGTAACCAAATAAGGGCAGTACCTACTACGGGAATCATAGAGCATACGCCAGTAATAAATCCCCATAAGCCATATTCCTGCACACCAAAAATAGCATAGCCAATAGCGGCAATAATCCCTTGCAATATTGCCAAAATTGGAATTCCAATTGCATTGGCACGTACCATATTTACAGTTTCTGTGCCGAGCAACTGTATATTTTCTTCTTTAAGAGGTATTACTCTTTCCAGCGTTTTCTCTGCTTGCCTTCCATTAACAAGCATAAAATACAACAGAAAAAACATAACGGCAAAATTACTTAAAATGCCTGCAGAACTATTTAACACCTGCGAAAGTAAAGCCCCTGCTTCTTGCTGAAATGAACGGAGATTAGCATCTGTTAGTATGGTAATTCCTGTAATAGCTTCTATTTTATCAGCAATAACTTTTGCCTTAATTTGTAAATCGGCAGAGTTGTACAACATCAATACAAGCTTTGTACTTAGCAGCTTAAACGAAAAATAAATAGGAATTGCAAATAGAAAAAGACTTGCCAATATGAAGGATGTTGCGATTAGCGTATAATTCTTCTTTTTAATAATGGTTAGCTTAAAAAATGAATTCCTACATAAAATATAGAGTGTGATGGCACCCAAAAAACCAGGAATAAATACATATAGCTCCCTAAGCAACAAAATAGCTAATAAAATAATGAGTACTAGTAATAGTAGCTGCCGCAGACGGTTATTGAATGTAACGGGCATAATTTCTCTGTATATGCGTGCAAATGTATCATTGAAAAATCAACAAATATCTATGAAGAACTATTTTAGCTAAACGTTTTACTAATTGATAGAACAGCATTATTTAAACAAAAGCCATTTAAGCATTTTAGCAGATATATTTAAAAGTATGCATGTAGCGGACCGTAATAAAAAACCGCATTAGCCACTTATAAAAAGTAGCTGATGCGGTTGTAAATAAATTCAGATTATTATTATTTTTTTATTTAACACTATCCTGTTGCCACAAAACTTTGCATTTTTAATTTTACATTGCCAATATTTGCGAAGTAAATTAAAAACGTAAGGTTAAACCCGGATTTTATAAATTGGCAATTTTTAATTTCCGTGGAATTTTTACATCAAAGTTGAGTTCTGCATTTTGGCGCTTTACTTTTATTTTATACATTTTTTTATCTTCACCAGGCTGCAATTCTTCTCTTGCATCATCTGTATTATCAATTTTTTTACCATTTATTTCAATAATGAGATCATCTTTTTTAATGCCGGCTATTGCTGCTGCAGAGCTATCTTCTACATTAATAACTTTTACACTACCCCCGTCTTCTGTATCCTGAATTTTTAATCCAATTTTTTTACGAAATGGAAATGCTGACTCTACTGCATTTTGCGATAATTCCATCATATCTTCATTAAAACCTTCCATGTTGGTAAATGGCGCATTTCCTTGCGGCATATTAAACTCCCTCCGGCCATTTTTTGGTAGTTTAAAAGTAAACTCCTTAACATTATTTGATTTTCTAATACCCAATACAACCTTTGCTGTGCTTGCTTTACCGTCTCTTTTATAATTTATTTTAATTTCATCTTTAGGGTTTTTAAATCCAATCATATCGGAGAGTATATCCGGACTGGTAATTTTTTCATCTCCTATTTTGGTGATGATATCACCTACTTTTAAACCTGCTTTTTCAGCAGCACTACCTTTTACAATTTCCTTTATTACTACTCCACCTTCGGCACCATCTGTAATTACCCCTAAAAAAGCTTTATTGGATGATGTACCTTCCATATCCTTTAAAAAGTTTTCTCCAAAAGCATCTTCAAAATTAAATTGCTGACTACCTCCGTTATCATCGTTAAAATACAGTTTGTTGCCACCGCCCTGCAAAATCATTTTCCTTTTGTTAATTACTATGCCACTGTCTTTAAACTCCGCTAATGGCTTACCATTTACCGTTACTTTATCGCCCTTAATCTCTATTAGAAGGTTCATCTCTTTTTCGCCATCTTTTCTTATAATAATTTCCTGTGTTTCTCTTTCGCCATGCTTTTCTTTTTTCTCTGTTCGCTCTTCTTTTTCAATTATAACATCCTGGGCTTTTAATGATTTGGATGTACACAAACAACCAATTAAAACTGCAGCTATCAAAATTTTTTTCATGTTGATTTGATTTAAATACGAAATGTTTAGTAGATCAAAAGTAGTGGAATTATTTGCATTACGAAATTTTTCGGAGATAAATTTTTTGGCTTTAACAAAATTTTTTATTCTGTTGCAATTTTAAATTGTAGGCTATACTGTGAAGGAATTTTTTTGAGGTGACTATTATCGCTTACTTTAAGGTAATTAATTTCCCTGTAGGCAACAAAACCGTGAAAAAACACAAACTGCCACAATCATAGGTATTAATTCTATAGTTGTATCCACTTTACGAAAAAGTAAAATAAAAGTAAACCAATCTTTTGGGTTATACTTTATAAATGCAAATGATTTTAGGGCATGATTACAGTAATTGATACATTATAAATAACAGTTATTCTACAACTTGCACCCGCCAATTTTAAGATTTAATATTTTAATTATAAGCTATTTAAACAATATATTTTTATAACATATATTTTACTTTTTCAATTATTTCTTTTAAATGACTGATGTTTTGTCCGCCGGCGGTAGCCAGATTTTTTTGTCCACCACCACCACCATTTATTAGCGGTGCCACCAACTCTTTAATAATTTTAATTGCGTCCATATTTTTTGCAACTACTACTGTATCTGCAATACCAACAGCCACAAAAGACTTTCCACCTATGTTGCTGCATAGTACAATCACATGGTCGTGCAAATGATTTTTTAAATCGACACATAGCTTTTTCAAGTTATCGGCACTACTAACTTCTACTATTTCGCCTACAAAACTAATATTATTGATAATTTCATCTTTTTGCAATAACTCATTACGGATGCCTACCAGTTGCCTTGCCTCAAGCCCCTCTACCCGTTTTTTTAAATCTGAGTTTTCTACCTGTAGGTTATCAATAGATTTTAGTACGTCTTTACTATTTTTTAATTGGCTACGGATAGCAGCTATTTCCCCAAACTGCTGATTAATAAGGATTTCGGCAGCTTTACCACAAACAGCTTCTATCCGCCTAACACCAGCGGCAACGGCAGTTTCAGTCTTAATTTTAAAAATACCCAACTCACCTGTAGCGCCCGCATGCGTACCGCCGCATAGTTCAATGGAATAATTTTCATCCATCATTACTACCCTTACGGTATCGCCATATTTTTCTCCAAATAAAGCCATGGCGCCCAAAGCAATTGCTTCATCCTTGTGCATAGATTTTATGACTACCGGAATATTTTGCCTGATTTTTTCGTTCACCAATTTTTCTACAGCAGCAATTTCTTCGGCAGTTACTTTAGCAAAATGGCTAAAATCGAACCGCAGGTGTTCTTCATTTACCAAGCTACCTTTTTGAGCTACCTGCGTACCTAGCACTTTGCGTAAGGCAGCATGCATTAAATGCGTTACGCTGTGATGCACCGTAATTTCATTTCTTCTGTCTGCATCTACTTTTGCCACTACTTCACCACTTATTTCAACAGGCAATTTTTCTGCAAAATGTATTATAAGGTCGTTTTCCTTTTTGGTATTGGTGACTTGGATGGTTTCATTTCCAAAAAGTAAAACTCCGGTATCACCAACCTGTCCGCCACTTTCGGCATAAAAAGGGGTAGTATCCAGCACCAACTGAAATTGTTCTTTTCCTTTGGCAGTTACTTTTCTATACTTGATAATTTTGCTGTTGGTAGTTAAATTTTCGTAGCCTGCAAATTTGTTGCTGGTATTTTCGATGAGGGTTACCCAATCTTCTGTTTCTAAAGTAGTAGCGGCACGGCTGCGATTTTTTTGTTGCTGCATTTCAATTTTAAACCCAGCTTCATCTACCGCTAAATTGTTTTCTGTTGCAATTAATCTGGTAAGATCAATAGGAAAACCATAGGTATCTAATAATTCAAAAGCCGCAGCACCATTTACAATTTTGGTAGCTTGAGCGGTAACTATTATTTCATCAATTTTTTTTAACCCTTTTTCCAATGTTCTCAAAAATCCTTCTTCTTCTTCTTTTATCACCCTGCCAATAAAATCCTGCTGTTGTATCAACTCCGGAAAAACTGCTTCAAACTGCTTTGCAATAACCGGCAGCAATTGAAACAATA
>JBBQTZ010000230.1:0-7272 GCA_038234405.1 Chitinophagales bacterium | reverse complement strand
TAATCGAGTCCAATTTTTTCATACACGGCTTTCATTTCATTTTCTACCTGTGTGGCGGTAGTTATATCTTTACTTAACATAAACAAAGATGGTCCCGAGCCCGAAATACCACCACCTAATGCGCCAGCTTGTTTGCAGCGCATTTTAACTTCATCAAAACCTGGTATCAGTATTTTTCTTACTGGCTCAATTATTACATCTTCCAGTGAACGGCCAATTAGTTCCAAATCATTTTTCATAAACCCTGCTATTAAACCTGCAATATTGCCCCATTGTTTAATGGCATCTTTAAGTAATACTTCTTTTCTCAAAATTTGCCTTGCATCTTTTGTACGAACTTCTATTTGTGGATGAACCACCGTAACAAATAATTCCGGTGCAGGAATTTCTACAATATCCAGGGGATAAATACTGCGGATTAAGGTAATGCCACCGAAGATACATGGCGCAATATTATCTGCATGCTTTACACCGCTAGCCACTTTTTCGCCAAACATGGCAAAGCGTACAAGATCTGTTTTAGAAAATTGATTTCCCAATAAATGATTGGCTGCAACAACAGCACCGGCGGCACTTGCAGCACTTGAACCAATTCCGCTGCCGGGTTTTATTTTTTTATGAATGGTTACTTCAAAACCAATAGTACCATCTAACTCATTAATCATTTCAATCAATGGAGCACCCGCCGTATTTTGTGCAGGGTCAAGCGGTAATGGATAGCCATCTGCACTATGGATAATGATTTTTCTTTCATCCAGCAATTTCACTTCCATCAAATCGTTGGGGTCATTTAAGCAAAGTCCTAAAATATCGTACCCACATACAAGGTTGGCAACTGTACCCGGCGCATGCACTTTAACTACAGACCCAATAGGTAGATAAGTACTATTGGCTACATTTCTTAAAAGGGTGACAGTATCTGGGTTTTCGTTGTTATTCATTGTTGCTGTTGTTTAATCATCTTTTATACTATAAAGATAAATGCTTAGTTATTCAATTTCCAGTACATCTATCTCAATATTAAATACTCAATACTCATTTCTCAATATTCAATACTCAATACTCAATACTCAATACTCAATACTCAATACTCAATTTTCAATACTCATTTATCAATACTAATATCTAATATCTAAGTACTAATATCTAATATCTAAGTACTAATATCTAATATCTAAGTACTAACATCTAACATCTAACATCTAACATCTAAGTACTAATATCTAACTTCTACACCCTGGCCACTCTAATTACATCAGCAAATACACCCGAGGCAGTAACAGCAGCACCGGCACCAGCCCCCTTTATAACTAATGGCTGATCTACATAGCGCTCAGTAGTAAACAACACAATATTGTCTTTGCCATACAGGTGATAAAAATCGTGTTGTGGAGGTATGTGCTGTAAGCCAACAGTAGCTATTTTACCACCCATTAATGATGGGGAATAAGCGGCAACAAACTTTAACTTATCACCGGTTTTGGCAGCGGCTTCGTACAGCTTTTTAAAATGATCTTCATGGGTTTCCATTGCCTCGTAAAAATCTTCTACCGAACCCTGCATACAAGCTTCGGGCATAAAACTATTATTGGCAATATCTTCCATCTCGATGGTTTCTCCTGCCTCCCGTGCCAAAATCATTATTTTACGCATTACGTCTTTTCCGCTTAAATCGAGCCGTGGATCTGGCTCTGTATAGCCCTCTGCCTGTGCCTGCCTAACTACCGATGCAAATGATCGGCTGCCATCATAGTTGTTAAATACAAAATTGAGGGTACCGCTTAATACAGCTTCCATTTTGGTAATTTTATCGCCGCTGCGGAGCAAATCATTTAAGGTGCCAATAATGGGCAAACTTGCGCCTACATTGGTTTCAAATAAAAATGGAGCATTAAATTCCCGTGATAATTTCTTTAGCCTTGTATAGTATTCATAACTGGAGGAGCAGGCAATTTTATTACAGGCAACTACAGCAATACTTTTTTGCAATAAATCGTGGTAGCAGGATGCTACTGTTTCATTGGCCGTAACATCTGCAAAAACTGCATTGCGTAAATTTTTTGCTTTAATGGTATTGATAAAGCCTGGCATGTCCATTGGCTGCCCTTCTGTAGCCAATAAGGTTTTCCAGTTAGCAAGGTCAATGCCACCATCATTAAAATACATGTTTTTACTATTTGCAATACCTGCTACATTTATTTTTAAATACAAATTTTGCAAAAGATATTGCTGCTGTTGTAGAATTTGATCCAGTAATTTGCCACCTACATTACCTACCCCGGCTACAAATAAATTTACCTCTTTGTACATTGTTTCAAAAAACTCTTCGTGTAATACATTGATGGCTTTTTTTACATCATTGTTAGATATTACGGCAGATATATTTCTTTCTGATGAGCCTTGTGCAATCGCTCTTACATTTACCCCATTTCTACCAAGATTGCCAAACATTTTACCACTAATGCCTGGATGGCTTTTCATATTATCACCTACCAGTGCCACAATGGCCAGATTTTTTTCCACCACAATTGGATCCAGCTTTTTGGTGGCAATTTCATACGCAAAAGCACTATCTATGGTTACCTGTGCTTCATCTGCAATGGCCTGGTCTATACCTACGCAAATTGAATGTTCCGATGAGCTTTGGGTGATTAGTATTACATTGATTTTTTTTGCTGCTAATGCCTCAAACAGTCGCTTGGAAAATCCGGGAATGCCTACCATGCCACTACCTTCTAAACTAAGCAGTGCAATACTGTTGATGCTGGAAATTCCCCTTGTGCTGTTACCATCAATAGCTGCTTCTTCTTCTCTTATTACCGTTCCTTTATCTTCTGGTGCAAACGTATTTTTTATCCAGGTGGCAATGCCCTTGCTGCGTACAGGTTGTATTGTAGGCGGATAAATTACTTTGGCGCCAAAGTGTGAAAGCTCCATTGCCTCCTGGTACGATATTTCTGGTATAATTTTTACATTGCTTACCAGGCGTGGGTCTGCGGTCATCATACCAGATACATCGGTCCAAATTTCTAACACATTGGCTGTAAGTGCAGCAGCATAAATAGCCGCTGTATAATCCGATCCACCACGGCCAAGCGTAGTATTTACACCCGCTGCATTGGACGCAATAAAGCCTGGCATCATAAACAAGGATGCTGTACTGCTATCAAAATATTCCTGCACTTTTTTATTGGTGGCAGTAAAATCAACTGTGGCTGCCCCAAAAGTAGAGTCAGTAACAATTAATTCCCTCGAATCTTTCCAAACACAATCTCCTGCATCGGCCTTTAGCCCTGCGGCAATTATTTGAGACGACATTATTTCTCCATAACTAACTATCCGATCTTTAGTACGTTCTGATAATTCGCCCAATAAAAAAATACCATTACAAATATCTTCAATCTCATTGCACAGCGTTTTTATCTGGCTTAGTACGCTGCTTTGTTGTGTAAGTGGCAGTAATTCTTTTATGGTGGTTAAATGCCTCAGCTCGGCTTCCTGCAATTTTTCTTTGTACGTTTCATCTGCTTCTGCGGCAAGTTTACTACACTGCAACAGCATATCTGTAATACCTCCCAATGCAGAAACAACCACAATAGTTTTATCTGTTTTAATTTTATCTTTTACAATAGCAATTACTTTGTTGATGTTTGCTGCGTTCTTAACTGAACTTCCGCCAAACTTTAAAACCTGCATGTTGATGTATTTTTTGATGATAATATTGATAGATTAATATCTTAAAAAGCTTGTTGCCCAATGGATGATATAAATTATTGTAACCCGTAACGGGTTGTAATAATGATGGTAACAATAATGGCTGCAATGCTGAGCGAAGCAATAGGAGCATTGATATAAAGGTTAGCTAATTTCACTTTTACCACTTTTAGAGAAGGCTAAATTAGTAAAACAATTGCAAACACCTTAATTAAATTGAAAACTTTAAAGTATTTTCACGCCATACTATAATTGCTGCCAGCATTATTTAAAATCAATAAATATTATCTAACAATGAATCAACAGTCATCACGTGGGTTGCAGCAATTTAAAAATTTAGTAGGAATTAAATTTCAATTATACAACAGCCTTTTTACCTCTCTGCCTTTTCACCGGATAGAAAAAACAGGTATTTTATTATCTCTTTTGCTAAATAATTGCGAAGAGGGTTACAAAAAAAAATTGAGTCCTGTACAAATTATAGAAGATTTTTTTTCTAAACATACTACCTACGAGCAACCCCAACAAAGACTTGATCTTTTATTTAGATTTATACAATACATTGAGCGGCAGGTTGTACTATTTGATGCCCTGGAAGATGCATCTTTTAGAGAAATACATGACCTTGGTGGTTCCGGAACATTAAAACACCTGGAGAGCGAAGTAATTCAATATGAAAAGCAGCAGGAGTTGCAGGATAAACTAAAACATTTTGCCATACAGTTGGTGCTTACGGCCCATCCTACCCAATTTTATCCGGGTGCAGTGCTGGGTATTATCAACGATTTATCCAATGCCTTATCAGAAAATAATGCTGTGCAAATAAATATGTACCTGCAGCAATTGGGTAAAACACCCTTCTTTAAAAAACAAAAACCTACACCTTATGATGAGGGCATGAACCTTATCTGGTACCTCGAAAACGTTTTTTATCCTGCCGCTGGCAGAATTATTGCTTTTTTAAAATCACAGTTTCCGGGTGCTGTAGATGATGATAATCCCATTATACACATGGGCTTTTGGCCGGGTGGGGATAGGGATGGCAATCCTTATGTAAATGCTGCTACTACCTTAAAAGTTGCTGATGCTTTAAGGGGTGGTATTATTAAATCTTATTACCTGGAAATTCGCAGAATTAAGCGCAGGCTTACATTTGAAGGTATAGATGTAATATTGACCAATTTAGAAAATGATTTGTACGCAAATATTTTTATACCGGGGCAGCGTACAGAAATATCTTCAAAAGTATTGTTAGATTCACTCAATACCATCCGGGGTATCATCATTCATAAGCACAATAATCTTTTTCTTCATTTGATAGATAACCTTATTAATAAGATAAAAGTATTTGGATTGCACTTTGCCTCACTTGACATAAGGCAGGAAAGTAGTATTCATGGAAAACTGCTGGAACTTATTGCCACCAATACCGATGCTTTACCCAATAATTACGCATTATTGTCAGCCGAAGAAAAAATTAATCTTCTTACCAATGTAAGTGCAGCAATAGAAAATATTACTAGTACTGATGCTGTTTTAGTTGATACATTACCTTCGATGAAGGCTATTAAAACCATACAGGATTTTAATGGTGAGACGGGATGCAAAAGATACATCATCAGCCAATGCAATAGTGCTTTAAATGTAATGGAAGTTTATGGTTTGCTACTGCTGAGTGGATGGGAGAAAAATGCGTTAACAGTAGATATTGTTCCTTTATTTGAAACAGTAGATGATTTGCAAAATGCTGCGGAAATAATGGAATTACTGTATAGTAATCCAATATATAGTGCACACCTTATTGCAAGAAAAAAGAGCCAAACCATTATGCTTGGTTTTAGTGACGGTACTAAAGATGGCGGCTATTTAATGGCAAACTGGAGTATTTATAAGGCTAAGGAAGCTTTAACTACTATCTCAAAAAAGCATGATATAGCGGTAATATTTTTTGATGGTCGTGGTGGCCCACCATCGAGAGGCGGTGGTAAAACACATAAATTTTACGCCTCCATGGGCCAAAATATTGCTAATAAAGAAATACAACTAACAGTGCAGGGGCAAACGGTAAGTTCTAATTTTGGAACGATAGATGCTGCACAGTTTAACATGGAACAGTTGCTGCACGCCGGCATTACAAACGAGCTGTTTAATAGCAGGGAAATTACTTTACAGATAGAAGAGGAGGGATTGATGGAGGCATTAGCAAACGAAAGTTATAAAAAATATTGCGCCCTCAAAAACCATCCTTATTTCGCTGATTATTTGGCGCAGGTTAGCCCTTTAAAATTTTATAGCGAAACCAATATTGGCAGCCGTCCGGCTAAACGTGGTGGCGGCAATAAAATTTCTTTTAAAGATTTAAGAGCTATTCCTTATGTAGGTGCCTGGGCACAACTAAAGCAAAATGTAACGGGTTATTACGGTGTAGGCTCAGCTTTAAAAGAGTTAGATAAACAAGGTAAATTTCCGCAGTTACAGGCTTTGTATAAAAACTCACTTTATTTTAAAACTTTGCTGGATAACTGTGAAATGTCTATGAAGAAGTGTTTTTTTCCACTCACAGCCTTTTTATCAAATGATGAAAAATATGGAGAAATATGGAATACTATTTATGCAGAGTACTCATTAACAAAGGAGTATGTATTGCGATTATCTGGTAATGTAGAGCTGATGAGTGATTATCCTATAGATCAATTATCCATTGCTATGAGGGAGCGGATTGTAATGCCCTTGCTTACCATACAACAATTTGCAATAATGAATATTAGGGAAATAGAAGATAATTTGATTAACACGCCGTTAAAAGACACCTATTCTAAATTAGTGATGCGTTCTTCTTTTGGAATAATAAATGCGGGAAGAAATTCTGCATAGAATTATACAATTCGTTGTTGTACTGGCTATAATATGCTGCTTTTTAAATCAATTTTATGAACAGATTTTTTTTGGTGATTGTGTGTTGTATTGCAGCAAACGCAACAAAGGCTCAAGCGACAATAGCTGCATACTGCACTATAACCTAAACAGTTCATTAAAAATTGGTAAGCAGCTTTTACCGATGGATGCGGGGGCTGAGTGTTATGTTTATCCATATAGACCCGTGAGTGATTGGCAAACGAAAAGTTATTAGGCGCTGGAATGAGGCGTGGGTTTGTGTGTTGGCTTCCAGTGTCTGGCCGTTACTACTTACTGCCTCGTTTACATCAGCGACGAAAGCAGTGCAAATGTGTTCTTTGATAACTTACAGGTGCGGCACGATAGGGGCAGAATTATAGAAGAAAATCATTATTATGCCCATGGCCTCAAAATAGCCGCCATCAGCAGCAAGGCTTATGGGGCACCCAACAACAATTATTTATACCAGGGTGATTTTAGTGAGTTGGATGATGACCTTGGCTGGAATGATTTTGAATTGCGTTCCTATGATCCACAGATAGGCAGATTTTTGCAAAATGATCCTTATGAACAGTTTGCAAGCGGGTATGTTGGGATGGGGAATGACCCGGAGAATTCGATTGACCCAAGTGGAGGTTTTGTTGGCCCTGGTTTTCAAACAAT
>JBBQTZ010000229.1:0-7277 GCA_038234405.1 Chitinophagales bacterium | reverse complement strand
TTTCTCCTTTCTTTTCAGCAAACTCAATTCTGCCAATTTCATCTCTTTCTTTTATTGAGGCTCTTAGATAATCGTCTAACTCACTCTTTGTCCAATTTTGTTGATTGGCTTCTGTGTAAGCTTCTTTCAAGCCTTCATCCTTTACACTTTCAGGCATTACCGTTAAGTTTTCAGCATTTTTGATAAAATAAGTCCATTGGTCAATACCAGTTTTTAACTGGTCAATTGTTTTATCAAACTTGGGTAATTCAATAAAATTAAACTCTACATCTTGCATAATTTGTTCTTTAGTTTCAACATCTAAAACCTTGTGTCTGCTGAAATAATTGGGATTTTGTCCAATGTTAAATTCAAGAATTCCTATAAAATAAACTGGTCTTAATTTGTTGTATTGAACGCCTTTGTCAATTTGAGAAACATAACCTTGGGATGTATAATAAAGTATTCTCTTATGAAAAAAGTCGAATTCTGCAATCTGCATCTCTACGATAAAAATATTTCCTTTCTCGTCTTTTGCTTTTACATCTACAATGGTAGATTTTCCATCGCTTAATTTTCCTAATTGATAGGGATTAATAATTTCAACATCAACTATTTCCTCATTTTTTGGTAAGTCAATAGCTGCATTTAAAAATGAAATCAAGGATTTTTTCTTGCTCTCATTTCCAAATATTTTTCTAAATGCTATGTCATTAGTTACATCAACAAATTTCATATTGTAAAATTAGCAGAAATTGTTCAAGTTTAAGTATTGAAAGCTGTCCTTTTCCATTTTTGCCAACGCTACTGTATTCAATTGTGTTTTTTTGCAGCAGTTTAATGGCAATGATTGAGAAAAGTAGCCTCATACACTTACCTGTATTGCATTTAAAACCCAAACAATAAGTACAACCGTTTAATTTATATTTTACTGCTCAGGTTTTCAAGGATAGTAGCGCACGAAGGCACGCCCGGCTGAGCCATTCGGACGGGGCTGAATGGCTTGAAAGAATCAATCTTTCGGAGTGACGTTCCAACAATAAAAGACCCTGAATGCTGCGAAGTAAAACGTAGCGAAACGAAGGCTTACAGCATATAGCCTAAACAATGGCTGCCATGGGTTATATAGTTAAAAGCCCCCGCCTGTATCAATTTTTAAAACTGCACCAATCTGTTGAAAGTGAAACGTACATTTAGTTTTACTAACTGTTGCCGGATGTGCCGGTATTTGCAAGTAATTGTTTTACAAGATTTTCTAACTCAATAATTCTTTTTTCTAGCTCGGGTAATTTTCTGGCAACTGCCTGGCTGCGGAGAGTAGCAGTATAGTCGTAGGCTGGCGATCCGGTTACGGTACTATTAGGCGTTTTTAATGATTTACTTACACCGCTTTGGGCATTTATTTTACTGCCATCTGCAATGTGTATATGGCCTACAATGCCTGCCTGCCCGCCTATCATAACATTGTTGCCAATTTTAGCGCTACCGCTAATGCCGGCTTGTGCGGCAATAACAGAATTATTGCCTACTTCTACATTGTGAGCTATCTGTAGCAGGTTATCTAGCTTGGCACCTGCCTTTATGATAGTGCTGCCCATAGTGGCTCTATCAATGGTGGTATTGCTGCCAATTTCTACATCATCTTCAATAATTACATTACCAATTTGTGGTATTTTTTTAAAACTACCGTCTGCCAAAGGCGCAAAGCCAAAACCATCGCTGCCAATTACGGTGCCGGGGTGTATGGTTACGTTATTGCCTACCTGGCAATCGTGGCAAATGGTTACGCCAGATTGCACCACGGTATTTTTGCCAATGGTAACGTTATTACCAATATAGGCAAAGGAGTAAATTTTAGTGCCATCTCCAATTACTGCATTTTCGCCAATGTGGGCAAAAGCACCAATAAATACCTGATCGCCAATTTTTGCGGTTGCATGTAGATACACAGGCTGTTGAATACCAATTAATTGTTGATTTTTTATTTGCTGATAGGCAGCTAATAAAGTAGCAAAGGCAGAATAAGCATCTTTTACTTTAATGAGGGTGGCTGTTACAGGTTGCTTAAGTTCTACATCCTGATTAATGATAATGATAGAGGCGTTGGTAGTGTAAATGTACTCCTGGTATTTTGGATTGGCTAAAAAGGAAAGTTGCCCTGTGGTAGCTTCTTCAATTTTACCAAAAGATGATACCATTGCATTTTCATTTCCTTCAATGGTACCGCTAATGATGGCGGCTATTTGTACAGCACTGATTTGCATAATTTTTACCTTGTTTTACAATCATTATTTTTTTAAATATATCGTAATTGCCAGCCGCTATTTGTAACTTATTTTTGCTAACTTTTTAATGGTTGCTGCAATTGCTTGCCGCCATAAAATTATCTCAGGTAACAAATGTAATATTTTTTGGTGCTGCCCATCAGGTTTTCATTGATGAGCGGGTTATCTACTGCTGATATATCTTTTACAGTGCCATCTTTAAAAAGCATTAAAATATTTTCTTCGGCAACATTATAGGTGTTGGTGCTTACTTCTCCGCTAAATACCAGCCATTGTGCATCTGCTGTTGTAATTTGTAATTTACTGGCTGCCTGTTGTACTTTATCATTCAAAACTTCGCAGGGCACTGTGGTGGCAGTGTATTTCACTTTTAGCAAATCTCTGTTAATAATGCCCTGGCATAAAAAAGATAACACAACATCCGGATGTTTGCTCCATTCCTTGATGGCAGTTAGTACATCATTATCGTCTAAATCACAAAACTCTTGCAGCGTAACGGTTTCAATGGGCTCATTAATAAATTTACAGAGAATAGTTTGGGTAGATGCTTTTATAAATTTTGCCCTTTTGATGATGCGTTTAAGCATTTGCTCAGCACACATAACTGTTTTGTGCAGGTACACCTGCCAGTACATTAGCCGGCGGGAAACTAAAAATTTTTCAATTGAGTAAATACCCTTTTCTTCTACCATCAACACGCCATTATGTACTACCAGCATTTTAATAATACGGTCGTAACCAATCATCCCCTCTATTACACCAGAAAAAAAACTATCCCGGGTAAGGTAATCCATACGATCTACATCTAACTGACCGCTAATTAGCTGGTACAAGAATTTTTTTGGATAGTTGTTGGTAAAAATATCTATAGCCATTTGCAATTGCCCATTGTATTGCTGGTTAAGTTCCTTCATTATAAGCAACGAAATAGCCTCGTGATGCATGCCTTCTATCAATACATTTTCAAGCGCATGGCTAAAAGGTCCATGACCAATATCGTGAAGCAGAATTGCAATTTTTGCAGCCTGCTCTTCCTCTGCCGTAATAAGTACGCCCTTGTTTTTTAACTCGTATAAGGCGTTGCCCATAAGGTGAAAAGCACCTAAGGAGTGGTGCAGCCTTGTATGCACTGCACCCGGATAAACCAGGTTTGCCATGGCCATTTGATGTATGCGCCGCAACCGCTGATAGTAAGGGTGAGCAATAATTTTAAAAATCAACTCATCATTGATGGTGATAAAGCCGTAAACAGGATCGTTGATTATTTTTCTGACTGCCATAGTTAAGTAATTGGTTGTTGCCGGGTGTTGTGCTCGTAAATAACAGTGCAATTGTTGGTAAACATCATTTCAGCTTTTATCATTACCTGTAGTAAAATTGTGGCAGGGGAAGACAGCAAATATTGATCTAAACGAAAAAAAACAATGCTTTTGCAGCTTTTAATAAACGATATAATAAACGATATAATAAACGATGCTGCAAAATCTTTATTAAAAGAGTGAAGCATCTGCCTATATAAAATGCCTTCTTGTAAAAGAAAAATAGTAGGCTTACTCTTATAAAATATTGCACCCTTTCTTACTGGTAAATAATGCTTACTTAATGTGCTGATACTGTAATAAGTACGATTTTCATTTGCTAAAAATTGCATCAGGCTACAAGGTTTTTATTGTAAAGGAAACCATGTTGTAAGCAGTAGCAACCGTTTATAAAAACTGCTTTTAATGATTGGTAAGTGGGTGTGTGGTATTTTTTAGGTGATATTTTTTCTATATGTCCAACAGCGGGCCTTTGCAAAATAATTTCTATTGGTAACCTTGTGGTGATAGTAATAGTTTTGCCAGCAGGTATGGCGGCAACTGCTATTATATGATCTTTTCGGTTCATTTATCAAAAATAATTCATCTTCACCTAACATTTGTTAAAACAATTACAAAGTAAAGTATTACTGCATAATGCAGCAGTTAAAAATTAAATTTGTATCAAATCAGGTTTAATAGTTTAATAAAATTTGATTTTGGCTTTTGTTTGATAGCTTGTGAGCAGAATTTAACAGGCGAAATATAAAATTTAACCTTAAACATTTTTAAAAAAAACCACCACTATGAACGTAGCTAAAATACTTTGGGTAGATGATGAAATAGATACCCTGAACTCTCAGGTACTTTTTTTGGAAAATAAAGGATATGAAGTGGCTACCAAAACCAATGGTTACGATGCGGTAGAGTACATTAAACTAAATATTGTAGATGTGGTACTGATGGATGAAAGTATGCCGGGGATGACCGGGCTCCAAACATTGCAGCAAATGAAGGAGTATAACAGCAACCTGCCGGTGGTACTCATTACTAAAAACGAAGCAGAAAATTTGATGGATGAAGCCATAGGATCTCAAATAAGCGATTACCTGATAAAGCCTGTAAACCCCAACCAGGTATTGCTAAGCCTTAAAAAAATAATTGATAATAAAAGGCTTGTTGCAGAAAAAACAACTTCTGCTTACCAGCAGGAATTTCGCAGCTTATTTATGGCGTTAAACGATAATCCTGATTACAATGGATGGATGGAAATTTATAAAAAACTGGTGTATTGGGAGCTTGAAATGAAGAAGAGTGATAGTCCGGAAATGCAGGAGGTATTTCAATCGCAAAAGCAGGAAGCCAACACAGAATTTTTTAAGTTCATTTCTCGTAATTACAGCAAATGGGTGGGGCCCAAAAGTGGAGAAGGACCAATTATGAGTCACTCACTGATGAAGCATAAAGTATTACCACATCTTGAAAAAGGAACGCCCTTGTTTTTTGTACTAATAGATAATCTAAGGCTTGATCAATGGAAAATAATACAGCCCATTTTTGCGGAGAGCTTCCGCATATTGGAAGAAGATACTTTTTATTCTATTTTACCTACAGCTACACAATACTCCCGCAATGCAGTGTTTGCAGGTATGTTACCCATTGATATTGAAAAACAATTTCCTATACAATGGAAAAATGATGATGAGGACGGTGGTAAAAATATGTTTGAAGAAGATTTTTTTAAAGCCCAGTTAAAGCGGCTGGGTAAAACCAATTTAAAGCATTCCTACACCAAAATTACCAATAACCATGATGGGCAAAAGCTGGTAGATAATATCCATAATATGTTAGATAACGACATCAACGTTATAGTATATAATTTTGTAGATATGCTGAGCCATGCCCGTACAGAAATGGAAGTGCTTAAGGAGCTTGCAGGTGATGAAACCAGCTACCGGAGTATTACCCATAGTTGGTTTGAGCATTCTCCGCTGCACCAGGCGCTAAAAAAAATAGCCGATAAAAAAATTACTGTAGTAGTAGGTACAGATCATGGTAGTGTGAGGGTAAAAACGCCCGCTAAAGTAATTGGTGATAAACAAACTACAGCCAATCTTAGATATAAGCATGGACGTAATCTTAACTACGAGCCAAAAGATGTGTTGGCTTTTAGAGACCCAAGGGAGGCGGGTTTACCGGTGCCCAATGTAAATTCCACTTTTGTATTTGCCAAGGGCGATATCTTTCTTTGTTACCCAAATAACTACAATCATTTTGTAAATTATTACAAAAATACTTTTCAGCACGGTGGAGTTAGTTTAGAAGAAATGATTATACCCGTGGTACGGATGGTGAGTAAATAAATTATCATTCCCCTTTAAAATATAACTAAACAAGCCTCTGTACTTAATGGAAAAAGATAGCGTAGAGTGCTCGGGTAAAGTGATCAATTTTGGGAGGCAAAGGTATAAACAGGGTTTGCGTTTTTATTTTAATCCAAACGTTGCAGTGGTAAGCCGTAACAGGTTTTTAACGGCAAAATCAGGGGTTTAATCCACAGCCTGTGGAGAAACAAATTTCTTCACTCTTTTTTTTTACTTGAAATTGCATTAAACAGCAAGGTTACACAGCATTTGAGGAGTATAAAACAACTATGAAATACAATCAAAACACATTAGATAAAATAGAACGCATAGCAGAAGAAAATGGCTATGTAATTCGCTACGAAAGAGGCACATTTCAAAGTGGCTACTGTATTTTACAGGCCAAAAAAGTGATTGTTCTCAATAAGTTTTTTCAAACAGAAGGCCGTATTAATACATTGGTTGATTTGTTACCACAGCTCAATATCAACTTTGATGCCCTTACCAGAGAGAGTCAGAAAATGTATGAGGAGTTGCTGACATTGCCAAGTGAAAAATAATTTGATCTAAAACAGACCAACTTACAGTAATTATTACACCTTTTGTTTTAGTTTTATCCTTCATCCCTCACTCATATTCTCAACTGCACAATCGCTATCAAACAAAAAATATTTCGTGGAACAAAGCATCCACTTTAAATCTCAACACCAGGTTTGGTAAGCAAATAATGCCTTTGATAGCACAGGCAGCAACCCATCACTAAAAAACATATTACCAAATCCAAATCGACTCTGGGATGTCCCTCATCTGGCACAACAGGTAATCACCAATTTGGAAGGGGATAGCAAGGTAAAAGTAGGCTCCCTAATTGTAACCTGCTATACGGATGATGAAAATGTAGGTCCTGTCGCCATTAGCAAAACTTTCCACTAGTACTTAACAAGGAAGGGATCAATCCAAAAACCCCTGGCTATTCAATCCTACAACTCCTGGATTTAAAGTCGACTTTAAAATTAAATGACTAAAATCAATAAGGGATTTAAAATTTCTCATCTACCGGAACAGCAGCGGTTGGGGCACAAACGTCAATCAATACTATGCTCGCTTAAATTCTCAACTGTTGGAACCAAGCCTGGCAGACAAACCAACGTTTACAAAATAAAAATCATTATAAATACACTTACCACTCTTGTATCTGTGCAGAAAAGTGTGATTTATGTAACTTTTATAAAAAATTGTGTAAGTCTTTCGTTTTTGTGTTGAGTAAGTTTGTGCAATATGCTAAGGGAAGACACTACAGAACTAGAAATTTCCTTATTATTAGAGGCTATATACCAAAAATATGGATACGA
>JBBQTZ010000228.1:0-7288 GCA_038234405.1 Chitinophagales bacterium | reverse complement strand
ATTGAGATCCTCCCTGAATGCTGCATCCACCAGTTGATTCAATATGGTTAACTTTTTTTCATAACTCTTTTCAATAGCAAGGCGCTTTTCCAGGCTGTCATAAGGTTGGTTTTGCGCATGCAGCATTTGAAATGGAATCAGTAGTACTAAAAATATTTTTCCCATATTGTTGAATGTTGGTTTTGCTGGCTTTAAATTCAGGTTATATATTTTTCGGATGCTTTTTTAAAAATTTTTGTTTGCAATTTGATGGGCAGTTAATTGGTTTACCTGCCCGTTTTGCATTTACTACAATGTTTGAATGCTCTTCAACAAATTCTCCTTTAAACCTGCACTGAGCGGAATTGGCTTTTGTGCAATCATTACATGGCTCTCTGCTACTTCATCCACGTGGGTTATGTTAATAATATACGAACGATGAATGCGTAGAAAAAGCCGTAAAGGCAATTTCTCTTCAATTGTTTTAAGGGTGATGGATAACAGGAATTCTTTTTGTGCCGTAAAAATGCGGCTGTAATTGCGATCAGCCTCTATGTACAAAATATCAGCAATCATTATTTTAACCATTTTTTCTTTATGTCGTACAAAGATTCGGTCGCTTAAGATAAACGGCTGTTCTTCTCCGTTAGTTATTTCGGGCTGGGCGCCAGTATCTTTTTCTGCCATCCTGCTAATGGTCAATTCAATGGCTCTTTGTAAATCCAGTTGCTTAAATGGCTTTGAAATAAAGGCGGCTGGTTTGGTGGCTTTCGCCCTGTTGAAAGTTGCTTCATCTGAATTGGCGGTAAGGTAAATGATTGGGATGTTTGCCAGTTGCTGAATCTGAAATGCTGTTGCTATTCCATCTAAATTTCCTTTCAGGTTGATATCAAGCAGAATAATATCAGGCTTATTTTCCTGTACATGCAAAATGGCCGCTTCGCCCCGTGGCAACATCCCTGATACTTCATAACCAAGCGTGGTTAATTGCATGGATATTTTTGCCCCGATAATCATTTCATCCTCTACTACCAGAATTTTAATCAACGTGTCCATTTATGATGCAGTTTACTGTATTTATATATGATAGAAATATGGGTGCCTTTTGCGTAACAACCCGCTGGTGTAACAGCTAGTGTTAAGTTAAGTATGAATTGTCAATGGTGAATGGTTGTCCTTGCCTAAATAAGTTTTACCTGTTTCAATTGAATTTCAAATATCCGCTTTGTTTTTATCATTTTTTAAAATAGGTTTACCTGGTCTTTGTGCGGATGGAGACAGGCTCTGCCGGGGAGCAACCTGTCAAGTGCCAAAACCATAGATGCCAATGTGTTGGTTTTGCTAAGATCATTGGTGTGACAGTAATAAGCCAGTTTGCCTGCTATTGCCAGTCTGGATGATTTAGATAATCTTTGATTAAAGTTGGTTTCCAGATTGGCTAAATTAGAAGAATAGAAAGGATTAGTTGTTTTAAAAACAGCATGGAACAAAAAAATTGGTTTGCGGCTAAGCTTAAGCAACTTGCCCCTGCCGTGGTTTTAAATTAAAAGAAGAATAGCAGTAAATGTTTGATTCATTTTTTGTTGTAGTAAAGATGTTACTGTTTTGTAATACAATCCGGTGTAGAAATTTAAATAGTTGGTTTAACAAAGGGGGATGATTATAAAACAAAAAAATTGCTGGTCACATGGACTATTTCAAGTTGATAAAATATAAACTAAGTATCAATAGTTAGCAAATTGCCAGAAATACAAACCACCCCTTGCCCCTCCAAAGGAGGGGAATGAGAAACCCGCTAGAAAGAAGAAAATATCCAACAATAGCAGAGTCCAATTCCCCTCCCATGGAGGGTTTAGGGGTGGTTAACTCCCATAGGCGCAGACTCCCGTCCTTTATCTTCCCTGTTACCCCACTGGCGCAGGATCCGTCCTGTGTCTTCTATTAATAATCTCCGTCCCTAAACCTTTTGAAGAAGCCTACAAAGCCTCTGCAGAAAAATTTCAACCAATTATTATATGAGCCAGGGTTTTTAAGGGTGTGAGAGAAATACAAACTACCCCTTGCCCCTCCAAAGTATGGGAATGAGAAACCCGCTAGAAGGAAGAAAATATCTAATAATGGCAGAGTCCAATTCCCCTCCCGTGGAGGGGTTAGGGGTGGTTAACTCCCACAGGCGAAGACTCCCGTCCTTTATCTTCCCTGCTACTAATCTCCTACTGTAAAAACCTTCCAAAATGACAATTCCAGCAGCCCGTTTTTTTATAAAAAACTTAATCGTGCTATTATATATCCAAAGCCATGGCTCCCTTGCTAAGCTGCTGTTAGCCGGTTCCAATGCCCGCCTGAATGACTTGTCGGGCAGGCAGATAATTTAAACGCTGGTTGTACATTGCTGTGCAGTCAAATAACACCGCATTATTTTTATGCCCACAAAACTTGTGATTAAAATTGCTGTTGCTCTTTTTACCTTTCCTTGAAAAGTATGCAGTAGGTATTCTTTGTTACCGTTGATGTGGTAAAATCCACTGCTGTTATATCAATATATTTATACCTGGTGCTCATGTTGCCATTTATATCGTTTAAGGTAAAATTGTATAACTCAAATAGTTTACAACTCTAAGCTGTAGTAACAAGTCACAAACAGTAAGGAAGTCCTGCATCCCTGTCGAATAAAATACCTTTTTTTTTATCTACAAGGAAAAAACTAAATAAGTTTATTTATTTACAAGAAATAAACTTATATTATTTCTTTATTTACAAGAAACTAAATACCTTTGGGTATGCCTGATAAGGAAATACTTAAAACAATATTCACCAGTTTTGCTGAAAATTTACCCTTAACGGTGGTGGAAAGAGGCATTAGTGTACCCCTGCATTCAGGCAAAATAATAACGGTGACAGGGGTAAGGCGGGGAGGCAAAACATCCGTGATGATGAATACGATCAATCAGTTGTTGAAAAACAACGTTGGCTACCAACAGATACTTTTTTTAAATTTTGATGACGACCGATTGCAATTTTCGCAGGAAGGCTTTGATAATATCTTACAGGCTTTCAGAGAACTATACCCGGAAACAAAACCAGCAGATTTGTTCATTTTTTTAGACGAAGTTCAGGTTGCAACTGGCTGGGAACAGTTTGTAAGAAGATTATATGACACCGTATCTAAAAATATCTTTTTAAGTGGCAGCAATAGTAAGATGCTGGCAACGGATATAGCTACTACCCTCCGGGGAAGAACATTGCAGTTTGAAGTATTTCCATTGTCGTTTAAAGAATATTGCCATTTTACCGGCACCCGTACAGATGTGTATTCGCTTACCGACATACCCAAATTAACAACCGGGTACAAAAGGTTTGTAAACCACTCCGCTTTTCCTGAACTAGTGTTGGGCAACTATACATTTTTAGAACAAACTCTACAGGAGTACTATTTTGTAATGCTGTATAAAGATTTGGTGGAGCGATACCACATCACCAACACGGGAGCTTTAAAATACTTTGTAAAGCGGCTGTTGTCAAATCTTACAAAAAGTACCTCTATCAATAAAATAAACAATGAAATGAAATCGGCCGGTATAAAAAGTGATAAAAACTTTTTGTACCAGGTGGCAGATTACCTGGAAGCAATTTACTTTTTTCAAAAGCTGCCTAAATGGAATGCCTCTATAAATAAAGAAACCTTTAGCGATAAAAAATACTATTGTATAGACAACGGATTTTTA
Source organism: Chitinophagales bacterium (assembly GCA_038234405.1). Lineage (GTDB taxonomy): Bacteria > Bacteroidota > Bacteroidia > Chitinophagales > Chitinophagaceae > Ferruginibacter. The sequence continues at coordinate 3,584 of JBBQTZ010000228.1, read as the reverse complement.
AAAGCACTGCTTACCCGCAGCAGCAGCGATGATGGCATACTGCTTGAAAACCAGGTATTTCTTTATTTGCGGCAGCAATTTCCGTTTGGCAGGGGCTTGTATTTTTACAGTGGTAAAAAAGAATGTGATTTTGTACTCACCAAAAATGATACGGCTGTACAGCTTGTACAGGTCTGTTATACTATTAGCGAGCCTGATACATTGCAGAGAGAATTGGCTGGCATGGTAGAAGCAGCGAATTTTTTTGACTGTAAAAATTTACTGCTTGTAACCAATGATGTAGAAAAAACATTGGAGATAGAGGGCCATACAATTGCGGTAGTAAAAGCATGGAAATGGATGCTTGGCAGTGGAGTTTAAACTGCCTGGCCTCTTTCCGTTTTATTATCTCATTTTCTTATATGCATTGAAAAACGATTTGTAGAGGAATTATGACAGGAAATTGTGACATCATTTTTCAGCTCAGGTAATATTTTACGAGTAAGCACTTTACCCAGTTGAACCCTCCCATATCAAAATAAATCACGACAAAAAACAGATTTATTTGTCGCTAAAACACCAATCACGACACGAAATGTATTAATTTGTCGCTATAAATAGCAATCACGACATAAAACACAATATTTTGTCGCTATAAATTGTACATTTATGTTGAAATGGAAAATAGACAGCAAACCACAAATGAAGAACTAAATAGAATAAAAGCCTTACTAAAGCCTGTTACAGTTGGCGCTTCAATTGAAGAAATTGAAGTGGGGGCGAATAAAATAGAGCGCCGGACACTTCAAAGACGCCTAAAAGAATTAATTAAACAAGGAATTGTAACGACAGCAGGAAAGGGCCGGGCTACAAAATATTACTTTGTAACAAATGATGCAGATCCGGTTGAAGTTGCTCAAACATTTACAGATCTAATACCCTTATCGCCTGCCGGGAAAGAAATTCAACAATTAGTTTTACGCCCCCAACAGCACCGCACTCCTATCGGGTATAATCGGAATTTCTTAGCATCATACCGCCCAAACGTTGATAGCTATCTAACATTAATAGAAAAAGAGAAGCTTGCAGAACTTGGTATAACAGCAAGGCTAAATGAACCGGCCGGAACGTATGCAAAAGAGATATTGCAACGCTTATTAATAGACCTATCCTGGAATTCCAGCCGACTTGAAGGAAACACCTATTCCTTATTGGACACTATGCGGCTTCTGAAAGATAGCATATCAGCCGATGATAAATCAGCAACGGAAACTCAAATGATTCTTAATCATAAAGATGCCATTGAATTTATCGTTCATAATACAGAAGAAATAGGCTTTAACCGATATACTATATTAAACCTGCATGCATTGTTATCGAATAACCTTTTGCCAAATCCCGCCGCTTCGGGCAAACTACGGTCTTTTGGCGTAGGTATTACTAAATCGGTGTACACACCGCTTGGTATGCCGCAACTTATTAAAGAAATGTTTGAGATGATGTTACAAAAAGCAGTGGATATAACTGACCTTTTTGAACAAGCCTTTTTTATAATGGTACAATTGCCCTATCTCCAACCATTTGACGATGTTAATAAACGGGTATCACGCCTTGCCGCCAACATACCACTTAATAGAAAAAATTATTCGCCGTTGTCTTTTACAGAGGTACCCAACGAGCTTTATGTACAAGGCCTGCTGGGAGTTTATGAACTCAACCGGATTGAACTACTGAAAGACGTATTTTTATGGGCCTACGAACGCTCTGCACAACAATATGCTGCACAACGCCAATCCCTGGGCGAGCCCGATCTTTTCCGCCTTAAGTATCGTGAAGCAATTCGCAACCTGATAACTCAGTTAATAACCAATGCAATTCCAAAGCAAATAGTTTCTGAAACAATCAAAACCAGCGCCCTTGAATTACCTGAAAAAGACCAATCCAAATTTATAGAAACGGTCGGCAACGAACTTTTAAATCTGCACGAAGGAAACTTTGCACGCTACCAGATAAGACCCGCTGAATTTAAGAAATGGCAGGAAGTGTGGAATGAAAAAAACAGGTAACCTCAAAGGCAGGAATTTGTCTGGTGATCTTGCGCAAATGTAGTAAAAAGAGGATACTGGAAGAAGAAGATGCCCGATGATACCAAGAGTCTTTTTATTAAACCCAAAGCGCAGATTTACACAGGTAAACTTAAAGCTTTTATGCGCTTGAATGAGGACTGGATTTGTCGTACAGTTTTCCGGTGCCGTTGATAATATGGCGTAGGACAAAGGGTTAGGGGATAGTTTAATTTTTTAGAATGATTTTTGAGTGGCTGAAGAAGTAACGAATGGGCAACAGACCGGGAGATCTGCGCCTGGTATAAAGTCTGCATCAATTCGCCGACGCTGCCCCACATTATTTTTAGTACATCACAAGGCATATTAAACCCTTACAGAAATCCAACCTCGTAAATGAGCTAAAAATTCCACTAACTTTATTGATTTAAATTTTTCAACGTTTTTTAAGTAATTTCAAACTTCAATCGTCTTCTTCTTTAATGGACGATTTTCAAATTATAGAAATGGCTGAAAGTAAAAAGCAAAATGTTATTAAAACTATAAAAGATTACGGCAACATGCTTTTTGACCTTATCAGCGGCAAAGTAAACAAAGTAAGTTACCAGCCCGGCTTGGCCAACCAGTTTTACCACCGCTACAGCTACGATGCAGAAAACAGGATTGACTCTGTAGAAACCAGCCACGATAACCTGTACTGGGAAAAAGATGCAGACTACGATTATTACCGCCACGGCCCGCTTGCCCGTACCGAGCTAGGTGCTAACAAGGTGCAGGGGCTTGATTATGCCTATACCCTACAGGGCTGGCTAAAAGGCGTAAACAGTACCGCAGTATTATTACCAACCGGCCTTGCAGGCGGTGGCTTTGATATGGGTGGCGATGCTGCAACCACCGCCACGCCGGCAAGAGATGCGTATGGCTTTAGCCTCAATTATTTTAACAGTGCCAACGGAGGAGACTACAAACCCATTGGCACCGTCGTTACGCCTTTTGCAACTGTAACCGAGCTGCTGCCTGCCTTGGCAGATGGTGTACAAACCGGCCGCAACCTCTACAATGGTAATATTAGGGCGATGGTAGTAAACATACCGCAGCTTGGTAATGCCGGGGTGTATGGCTATCGTTATGACCAGTTGAACCGCATTAAAGGCATGAACAGTTTTAACGGCTTTGCCAATGCAACCAATACCCTAACTGCCGCAGCAGTGTTGGATTACAGGGAAAGGATAACTTATGACCCTAATGGAAACATAAGAACCTATATCCGCAATGGAAATGCAGCCCGTTTTTCTATGGATAGTATGACTTATACCTACAAAGCAAACAATAACCAATTGGATAGAGTAGTGGATGCAGCCACAGATGCCATTACCACCGAATACAGTAAATACAACGATTTAAAAAGAACCCAGCCAAATAATAGCCTCGGTCAGGCCACCGGTAATTACCAGTATGATGCCATAGGTAACTTGATAAGCGATGTATCTGAAGGAATTACCAATATTAGTTGGAGTGTATATGGTAAAATACAAAGCATAA
>JBBQTZ010000227.1:0-7452 GCA_038234405.1 Chitinophagales bacterium | reverse complement strand
TGCCTTGCACAATCTTACCCCATCAATAATGCTTGCATGGTTGAGTGCATCGCTTATAATAGCATCTTCTTCATTAAACAATGGCTCAAACAAACCGCCATTGGCATCAAAAGCAGCGGCATATAAAATGGTATCTTCTGTACCTAAAAATTCTGATAGCTTTTTCTCTAACTCTTTATGAATATCCTGCGTACCGCAGATAAAGCGAACGCTGCTTAAGCCATAACCACGAATGTCGATGTATTTTTTAGCGGCTGCCACCACCTTGGGGTGTGCAGAAAGACCAAGATAATTGTTTGCACAAAAATTGATTACATTTTTGCCTCCTACTATAATTTCTGCACCCTGTTCGCTATTGATAATACGCTCTTTTTTTAAAAGGCCTGCAGCATCAATTTCGGCAACTTCAAGGGCAATTCGTTCTACAAATTTATTATTCATATATTTTATTTCAGTCTGCAAAAATAGGTAACCAACCGCTCATTTATCAGGTTAATGTTGGCGGGTTATTAATCAACTCAATATTATTTAAACTGGCTTTTGTAGTTAAAAATCTAATACGGCTTCTAACTGCCGCACAGTTGTGCATTTCTGAAATTTTTACCCTTTTAACCCAGTTTTTACAGTTGAAATGCTATTACAACAGTAAACCAGGTTAATACAATATTTTCAGCAATTTGTTGACTTCAAAATAGTGAACTATTCTACCAGCCAAAAAATAACCTAAAATACTTATCCGAATTATATTTTAAAACCCCGTCACTAAATCAACTGAATAATTTGGATTAAAATAGCTGCCTACCTTAGCTATGGTAAATTTTTTTAACAACAGTTTACAAATGCTGTAACTTTTTCAATTTACTTTCGTACCACCCAATACTAACACTTTATTTATTGAAAAGAAATTACAACACATGCAATTAAAGCTTCAACAAATGCTACATATACCAATTAAAAAAGCTACTTTTCTTTCAATAATGCTAGCCTTAGGTTCTTTTAGTAGCTTGCTATTTATATCCTTTAGCAGCAAGCAATCAGATAAAATGCCAGCTACTAATGCACCTGTAAAATGCAGCAGGCAATGCAATAACAATAAAATTCCTGCACAATGGAATATTGTAACGGGCAATATTTTTAAACTAGAGGGGTAATTTTTTTTTAAACAGGTGTAACTTTTTAAAACCAGCAGCGTACAACAACTACTAACCTTACTAACAAGCCGACCAATTTTACTGTATGACGGAGAAAGAATATAATCAATGTGTAAATCTTTATTCAGATAATGTTTATCGGTTTATACTTAAAAATTTGCGGCATGCAGAAGATGCAAAAGATGTGGTGCAAAGCGCATTTGAAAAACTATGGGTAAACAAAAACACAGTTGACAACAATACATCTAAAAGCTTTTTATTTACGGTTGCATACAATCAAATGATTGACCATATAAGAAAAAATAAAAGAATAGTGTTGCAAGAATCCTTTGCACCAGAAACAAGTTTTGGTAACCGACAACAACACGACTCAAAAAAAGTACTTAACCAGGCTTTAAACAGGTTAAATGAAACGCAAAAAAGTTTGGTAATGTTAAAAGATTACGAAGGCTATAATTACCAGGAAATAGGCCAAATAACAGGATTAAGCGAAAGCCAGGTGAAAGTGTATTTGCACAGGGCAAGATTGCAACTAAGAGAGTACATTGTAAAACCTGAAAATATTATTTAAGTACTGATATCAGTGAAAGAAAACTGTTTAAGCTTTTAATTTAACTACGAAATGACTATTAACCGACATAATTACGAAGAATATTTTTTATTGTACATAGACAATGAGTTAACTGTGCAAGAAAGAAAGGCGGTGGAGATTTTTATCAAGCAAAATATAGATTTACAGCAGGAGTTTGACTTATTGCATGATAGTATATTAACAGAAGATCCAATAATATTTATTGATAAAGAAAGCCTTTTAAAAAGTGAAAGTGTACCATCTTATTTACAGGAAAAATTATTACTGTTAATTGATGGAGAACTTGATAAAAATGAAAATGCAAAAATTGCAGAACAAATTTTAAATGATGCGGCTTTAAAAAATGAATTTGAGCTGCTGAAAAAAACAAAATTAACTACAGATAACCACATAGTTTTTGAACATAAAAATTTACTGTACAAAAATGAACATTCAAAATTGGTAGTTATGCGTTGGAGGAAAATAGCAGTTGCTGCTATGTTGATTGGCGCAGGTTTGTGGGGTACACTTGGTTATTTTCAAAAAGAATCTGCATCTATATTTACGGAAACTGCCAGCGGGATTCCTGTAAACAAAAGCGGTACTGCCAATAAAAAATCAAATGTAGATATAGATAAGGTGAGTGAAAAAAATGATGATGGAAACATCGCATTGAATATACAGGTGCAAGATGAAAACAGTTTTACAAAAGACACTAAAATAGTAGCATCAAAGATGGTTACTACAAAACTAGTAGAAACTAGTAAGCCGTTGAACATAGAAAAACAGGCGGTGGCAACACTAACCATTCAACCATCTAATAATTTACCAAAGCCTTATTCAGAGAGTATAAGCAATGAACAGTATAACAAAAATGATGTGGCTGGCGTAACCATTGCAAAAAAAGAAATGCCAAATGCTATGGATAATGCTACCAATATAACCGGAGGAAATTCAATAGCAAGCAATGCAGTTTTTAGTGATAATAAAAAAGCCAATAATAATATTACTTACGGTTTTGATGAAGACGAGGCAACTCCTAAAAAAAATAAAGTGGGCGGTTTCTTAAAAAAATTAAGTCGGGTAATGCAAAGAAATGTCAAGTTAAAAACTAACAGCGAAAAAAGCATTAATGTAGCCAACCTCTCCTTTGCCATTCAATAATTATTTAAACTAAACCAACATGAAAAAGTTTTTAACTTTAATGGCAGTAGTATGCGTTTCTGCCAACGCAATGTCTCAATCAGACTCTACAATAACTCCGGCCAAACAGGGTGATACCCTGCGCATTGGTAACATAATCATTATTAGAAATGGTGAAAAAAAGAATACGGACGATAGGGTTACTGAAAAAAAAGTTGAGCGAAACAGAGATAAAAAGCTCAGTAATGTAAGTACTAATTGGGCAATTTTTGATATTGGGTTTACCAATTATTCTGATAAAACAACCTATGGCAATACAGGTACATTTTTGTACAACAGACCCGGTACAGCACCTTTGGGTGCAAGTGATTTTAACCTGAACGCAGGCAAAAGCGTAAACGTAAATTTCTGGCTTTTTATGCAGCGGCTAAACCTGGTAAAGCATCACCTTAATTTGAAATATGGTTTGGGTGTTGAGCTAAACAATTATCGCTACAGCTCAAATATTAGCTACCTAAAACAAAATCCTTATGTCGTTAACCAGCAGGCGCCTGCACCGGTTGTTATAAGAGACTCTGTTAGTTTTTCAAAAAACAAATTGGCAGCGGATTATGTAACCGTGCCATTCATGATTAATTACACTACACATCCTGGTAATATAAATAAAGGCTTCAGCATTAGCGTGGGTGTAAGTGCAGGTTATTTATATAGCCAACGTAACAAGCAGGTAGGCGATAGCAGGGGAAAACAGGTTAACAGGGGTGGTTATGATCTTGAACAATTTAAAATATCTTACATTGGAGAAATTGGAATTGGCCCCATCCGCTTATATGGCTCTTATGTACCCAATACTATTTACAAAACCGGGTTAGATATGCGGCCTTATACGTTAGGCGTACGTTTCAGTAATTGGTAAAATGTACTAATATTCAATAGGTTTATAAAAGCAGGTTTACAACAACCTGCTTTTTATTTGTGTGTAAGTCTTATTTGGTATCGGGCAGAGTTTTGTGTGGCAGTTAGAAGCAGTGATGGATTTTCAATTTTAAAAATATGGATTTCAATATTTATCGCCTTATAATTAAAGCCTTTAATGACCGTATCATTTTTTTTCGCCGCCCTGGCTATTCCCATATTTATCCTCAGGTACACAACAGCATTAGCGAACGCCGCCGCCTGGTCTCTTTGCCCGGCGGCAACAGGTAGCAGCTTCTTTATGCCCGTTGGTTGGAGACAATACGGGTACCAAAATGAATTATTCCCGTTGGTCGGAGACAATACGGGGGCGTAAATAAATTATCCCCTTAGGTCAGAGAAAAGCCTGGGGCGTAGATGAATTATCCCTTTTGTTCAGAGACAAGACGGGGGCGTAAATAAATTATCCCCTTAGGTCAGAGAAAAGCCTGGGGCGTAATTGAATTACATAAGTTGGTTGGAATCAAACTGCAGGCGTAATTTATTTTTTTATGCCAGCCGATGTGTGGGCTGTAGTAAACTATTTATGAACACTAAAATAGCATATATTTTTTTCTCGAAAGCATTTCGAAAAAACCGGGCAAAAGTTAATTTGCCCGGTTTTTTATCTTATTAAGAAACTATTTTTTTAAAGTAAATAAAAACCTGCATCCTTTTCCCTGGTTAGATTCCACCCATATTTTTCCGCCATATTTTTCAATAATTTTTTTACAAACAGAGAGGCCAATGCCATTGCCTTCATACTTATCCTTTTCATGTAGTCTTTGAAAAACTACAAAAATTTTATCATAAAATGCTGGGTCTATACCAATACCATTATCTGCTACTTCAAACAGCCAATGCTCTTCAGCTTCGGTTGCAATAATTTCAATAAAAGCATCATTGCCAGGTTGCTGGTATTTAAGCGCATTAGAGATAAGGTTCTGAAATACTTGCTGAATAGATACTTTAATTCCATGAATTTCAGGTAAATTATTCCATTTGATAATAGCATTTTTTTCTTTTATTGCAACACTATTTAATAACAGTATGTCATTTAAAAGTTGATGCAGGTTTATAAGTTCGCGTTGCTGTTTCCCTTTTCCCACTCTGGAATATTCAAGCAAATCAAGAATAATTTGCCGCATACGGGTGGCCCCATCTACAGCAAAATATATGTATTGCCTGCCTTTTTCATCTAATACAGTATCATATTTTTTGTGTAATAATTTCAAAAAGCTACTAACCATACGTAAAGGCTCCTGCAAATCGTGGCTGGCTATGTAAGCAAATTCTTCTAAATCTTTATTAGATGATGCCAATTCATCTGCCCTTAATTTAATTTGCCTATTTAGTTCAATTACCGTGTTTTCTTGTTGTTTGCGTGTTGTAATATTTTTGCCATAGCATGCTACTCCAGTTATTTTGTCTCCATTATAAATTGGGTTTATATTTATGTCTATCCAACGCATTCCATTGTTGTTAGGGTTAGCAACGTTAATTTCTTGCTGAGTTGTAATGCCCAAAAAAGCAGATTCATACAATTTTTGCCAATTTTGTAAAATATTTATATCAAAAATATTTTTCATTAATACAGTATTGTGTTGCAGAATTGGCTGTTCCATAAAAGCATTCATTTCATTTGTAAATGCTTTGTTGCCTGTAATTAAATTAAAGTTTTTATCTACGCTCCACATAAAGTCTGCTGTGCTATTAATTAGTGCCTCGTAATTAAGTCGTGTTTTTTCTTTTTCCTCCTCTACCCGTTTTCTTTCAGTAATATCTCTTACAAATGCACAGTTTAATTCTATTCCATTAAAGTTTATGTAGTTTGCATTTACTTCGGTTTCTATAATATTGCCATCTTTTTTTAAATGACTGCTCACAATGGTTAAATGCTTTTTTTCTTTTAATATAACCCAATGGCTATTCCAAATTTTGCTATCAAAATTAGGGTCTATATCCATTACACCCAGCTTAATTAACTCTTCTTTATTGTAACCCATTATACTACAGGCGGCCTCATTTATCTCAAAAAAACTCCCGTCTTCTTTTACCCAAAATACAGCATCAGATGTATGCGAAATAGCATATTTTGTTAAGTAAAGTGCCTCCTCCGCCATTTTACGATCAGATATATCATGCATTACACTAATAAGATGTGGAATACCACCTACGGTGTAAGTTTTTGAAGATAAAAGAATTGTTTTTTTACTTCCATTTTTTACAAAAAAAGTTACTTCTAAGTTTTTGCAAAACCCCTTGGTTAGTATTGCCTCCAAAAATTTATTTCTATCAGATGGATTAGCCCAAAAGCCTAGCTCTACAATGGTATGGTTAATGGCTTCTTGCCTTCCATAGCCCGAAATGTTTTCAAAAGCATCATTTATATCAATAATTTTTCCTTCTGGTATAGAAGATACCAATGCTGCATCAGGGCTAATTTTAAACAGGGTTTCAAAATGATTTTTTGCTTCTTGCAAAGCCTCCTCTGCATTTTTTCTTTTACTTATATCTATCACAAATACAGAAACACCACTAGTAGTGCCTGCTTCATTTATAATAGGGGAGTACCTGTTTTCAAAATAAGAGCGGTTTAGCTTTTCATCTCCGTACACCTCTTCTTCAACAAACGACTCTCCGGATAATCCTCTGTCAAAATTTTTTTTTGCTTTTGCTTTGTCGTTGGTATTACTTATTATGGTAAAGATATTTTGCCCTTTGTATATCTCTGCCCCGTATATATTCTTCATTACTATTTTGTGAAAACTTGTAAAAGCGGTGTAGCAATAGTTAGCATCTAACGAAAAAATGATAATGCCCTGAGGGCTATCCAATATAGATTGAAGAAATAAAAAATCGTTGCGGTAATTGGTTTCGCTAATTTGAAGGCGATCTGCAGTTTTTTGCCGTTCAAATACTAATTGTTGGTTTAACAGCATTACAAAACTAAAAGCCGATAACGTACACATTATAAAGGATAAAACGTAAATGAAAGGCAGTAAAGCGTAGTTAGTTTGGTAGGGCTTGTTAATGTGAACAATATCTACTATAGATTGACTAATAAATAATAAAAAATACAGGATGAAAAAAATGGCGATAAATAATAGGGAATAATTTTTTTGTGTTCTATGTTTCTTAAATAAGTCGTTGCTGATAATAAAGCTTACTGTGCCTAAGCAAATAAAAGAAATAGCTTCTTCTATAATTTCATATTTATGAAAATAAAAGGCAATTGCAGAAATAAAGGCAATTGAAAAAATTGAAGCCAATAGCTTCACCTTTACTTTAATTACCAAAAACTGCTGCAAACCAACCGCAATCAATATAAAACCCGTAGTCAAAAATAAACCTGCAATAGCGTTTGCAATTAATAACTGGTAATTTATATGAATCAATGAAATAAGCTGGGCAGTTGCAATAAGTGTAAAGGCAATTATCCAACTTATAACACCCTTAAATTTTTTGTTTATAAAATATTGTACCAGAAAAATAGCAATATTTAATCCACTGGAAATGGTAATAAGCGTTACAATAGTAGGTATATGAATATTCATTTTTTAGCGTATAAACTGAACAAAGGCGACTACATTATACAACGAAACATTATTAAAAAAAGTGTATTGATTAAAA
>JBBQTZ010000226.1:0-7602 GCA_038234405.1 Chitinophagales bacterium | reverse complement strand
GATGATCATGAAACTATTCCTGAACTGGCATCCGTTACAAAAGGTGTAATAGGTTACGAAGGAATAATAAAAAAATCCAGTTATAAAGAACATGAAAGATTGAAAGGTCCGGTGGCACAGGGTGATGGACCATTATGGGTGCCTGGAAAAAACCCACACGAGTCTCAATTCAGCGTGTATGGCAGTGGACATGTGGGTATTTTTGGAAGTATCATCCGCACTACAAATGTTGCTGGCATTTTACAATTGAATTTATTGGCTACAGATTTTTATCATGATAAAGCTTATCCTTCATTTCTTTATTATAATCCATATAAAACAGTAAAAACGATTTCAGCAAAATTACAATCAGGTAAAAAAATGGATATATATAATACCATTTCAGGCCGGTTTATAGCAAAGAATGTTTCTTCTAATGTTTCAATAAAATTACCTCCTCAAAATTCAGCGGTAATTATTTTTGTTCCATGTGGCGGCAAAATCACTTACGAAGGAAAAAAAATGCTGGTGAATGGAATAGTGATAGATTATCATACGCAGGATAAACGCTACGTTAGGGTTGCAGCAAATAATTTATAGTAACTTTGAAATGTACTTTATTTTCAGGTGAAAAGGTTAAATTGAAACAAGTGGAACACCATCGTTGGTTTGGTCATGAACATGGTGGAAAGGATGCAGGAATTGAGGAACACACTGATTTATCTTACCAAAAAAAACGAAGGCGATATTGCACGCTTACAAAATGATTTTGGTGGATAAATTACTGGTGATTGAACAAGGCATTATCTAAATTATTAGAATTTAAATAAAAAATTAAATAATATGAATCAGCAAGTAAGAATAGGCATTTGTGGTGCAGGAGAATTTGCCAAATTTGCAGCAAAATGTTTTTTAAAAGTCAGGGGGATTACAATATTTGGCGTTACAGATATTAATGAAACTGCGGCAAAGACAACCGCAACTGAATGTAATGCCAAGGTGTTTACAACCTATGAAGCGATGTTGAATGATAAGGATATCGACCTTATTTATATAGCCACGCCTCCATTTTTACATTATGAGCAATCAAAAGCAGCATTGCTTGCCGGTAAACATGTTATCTGCGAAAAACCTGCAGCTTTAAAAACAGTTGAAGCGGAAGAGTTAGCCGATTATGCTAAACAAAATAATTTATTGTATGTAGTAAATTTAATGCAGCGATATAATCCATTATATGGTATTGTTGATAAACTCGTTAAAGAAAATATGCTGGGCGATTTTTTACACGGATTTTTTGAAAACTATGCAAGTGATGAACCTTTACATGAAAAGCATTGGTTTTGGAACGAGGAAAAAAGTGGTGGTATTTTTATTGAACACGGTGTTCACTTTTTTGATATGTTTTCGGGTTGGTTAGGAGAAGGTGAACTAATAAATGCTGTACAATTACCCAAATTAAACAATCCGCAAAAAATTATTGACCGGGTACAGGCAACAGTTAATTATAAAGGAGGGCTGGTAAATTTATATCACGGCTTTAATCAGCCTAAAATGTTAGACCGCCAGGAATTAAGGCTGCAGTTTGAAAAGGGCGATATTACTTTATTCGAATGGATTCCGGTAAAAATAAAAATAAATGCCCTGTTAAGCAATATTCAAATAGACGAGTTAAAAAATTTACTTGAAAATTGTTCTATTATAAAAAATCAACACCAAAGTTCAAAAAAATGCCGTGGTAATTTTAAAGAAATCGTTTTTGATGAATTTGTTACAGTTGAAGCCGGGAATATTGCTGATAAAAACAATAGGTATGAAGAACTTTTAATTGCCATGATAACAGATCAATGGGCTTGGATTAAAGATAACAATCATAAAAGGGTAATAGATGAAAATAATGCAGTAGCTTCTTTGAGAATGGCAGAAAACGCAGCAATGATGGCTTCAAATATGAGTTAACGAAAATTAAAATTTGCCATCTGCTTATTTGAGAATTAATACCTGTACAATACTTGTTCTTCTTTTTTTATGCAGTAATAGTAAGTGGCTAAGTTAATCCTGTATTCCATTGGTTGCCTCATCTTAGTTAAGCATTAATAGTAATGGGGACGCTATTTTTTTATCGGAAAACTGATTACTTTCTTTCTCCGCTGTAATGCTTCTTAATACTATTGTGTGGCTGTACAAAAATTTACAGAAAAATTTTGCCTGCTAAAACTCTCGTCATAACAAAACGTTTAAGTGGGAATTACAAAGTCAGGAATATTTACTACAACACAATAAACTGGCAAATTTGCTTTTAGCATTGGCGCATCCATTTCGTATTGCCATCATTTAGCAACTTGTAAAAACGAAGCATTGTATCCTGGGGAGTCATCGCTAAATCATGAAGGCGGCAAGGCGGGGTCGCTTACATCCTTACTTTCATCATTACTTTCATCCTTACTTTCGTCATTACTTTCATCATTACTTTCATCCTTACTTTCATCATTACCTGCTATTACCAGATTAGGGTATTTTCTTTTCCTTCACAATTAATTAATAATCGTTCAAAAATGCCTTTAACTATTTTTTGAATGATTTGATAATGCTCCTCCGGTTTGCAAGGATTACTTACCCATCAAAAATCTAACTCGTTAATTACCCACAAATACAGTATAAGATCTCTCGCTACCTGTTACACAAACCAACTATTAGCACCTAATGTGCAGGTAATCAAACGCTATCGTAGTCAGGCATTTAATAAAATTCCCCGGTAAATGAATATAACGGGGAATTACTGAAGCACTTGCTTGCAAATAAAATATTGTACTATTTATTTTTTCGGAAAATGACCTGTCATTTCACTTAGTACAATCATTTTACCATCCTTCATTTTAATATCATTAATAACATTTATAGAATCGGGTACACCCTTGTTATCTTTCCATGTTTGTTTGTACCAAATAGAAACCCACTCATCTTTTTTATCGGCAGATATTACTGATTCATAGTCGTTCATGCTAATAGCAAGATCGTTGTACATTGCCCTGCCGCTGGTAAAAAATTTTATGGCACTATCACGGCTCATTTTTTCATGTAAATAATCAAACACTACATCCAGTGAATCGCCGGTTAACGAAGCAAATTTGGTAAAATCTTTATCTACAAAAGCTTTTAGGGCATTCATGGCAGCAACAGCATTTTCTTTGCTGCCTATCTGCCAGTTTTTGTACGGCTCATCTAGCTTAAAAGGCAAATCCAAATCAGGCGCATTCATGGGTACTGTAACGGTAGAATCTTTACCGCTTGTGCTAGTTGCTGCATTGTTGCAACTTGCTACAGCAATAGCAAGGCAGATAATTACAATTGTTTGTTTCATAAAAAAATTTGTTTTAAGTGGTTATAATAAAGCATTGCAAAGGCAGTTGTACAGCATGTTAGCATTTACCTGCGTTGACTAGCAAAATAAGATAGCGTTAATAGAATGTACCTGCAACTTTTAAAGGCATTTATTTACATTACTGCAAAAAAAGCCGGTAACAAGTACCGGCTTTACACAATATGCTTCAGCTATTTATTTTTTTGGTTGAAATAACGGGTGGCCACATTGCCAAAGTACAAAGGCAAACTGGTCTGCAAAATTGGCGAAGGTCACATTTTTATCTTCGGTAAAATGGCCATTATCGTAGTTCACCTTCATTAAAACGGGCTTGCCGGAAGTACTTGCATTTTGTACGGCAGCGGCAAATTTACCGGGCTGCCAGGCAATTACCCTGCTATCGTTCCAGCCGGCAATGCTTATTACAGCGGGATATTTAGTGCCGGGTACCACATGCTGCATTCCATCCATTTCGTACAAAGCCTTGCACTCCACACTATCTGTTACGGTGCCAAACTCAGGAATATTTACCGGGCCATTGGCGCCAAACTCAAGCCGCAGCGCATTGGCACAACCAACATTGCAAATAGCAGCAGCAAATAAATCGGGCCGCTCAGTAATGGCACGGCTTATTAAAATACCACCTGCACTTGTACCAGTGCCAGCCATTTTTTCCTTAGATGTGTAGCCTTTTTCAATCATGTATTCTGCGCAACTAATAAAATCTTTCCATGTATTTGGTTTGGTGGTTTTGTAGCCGGCCTTGTACCATGCTTCGCCCTTTTCGCTACCGCCCCTTACATGCGGAATGCCTATTACCACATCCTTTACTGCAAGTGCATTTAATCGTACGTCAAAGTAAGGTATGCTACTACTGCCATATGCACCATACGCATCTAACAAACAGGTATTGCTGCCATCTAACTTAATACCTTTTTTGTAAATGATAGAGAGCGGTATCATTACGCCATCATGGCCTTTTACCTCCACTTCCTTTACCAGCAAATTTTTATAAGCAGCAGGGTAAACAGCCGGTTTGTTAAAACTACCCGGGGTAAGGGCATTGGTGGCAGCATTAAAATTATATTCGGTAAAAGGCAGGTTCCAGGAGGTAAGTTCCAGCGTACAATTATTGGTTGTAGTATTAATACAGCTAATGCCAATAGTACCTGTATAAGGGAGTTTTACAGCAGTAGTTTGCTTTGTTTTTAAATGGTATTTGCTCAAATAATTGTTAATACCATCGCTATGCACTATCAGCAGATAGTCTTTGCAATTAATAAAATACTCCAGGGTTTGGTTGGGCTTTTCTGCCACTATGGTTTGGGCATTGGCCCAATCGGACTTACTGATACTGGTGGATACCAATTTATAATTTTTAGCATTGCTGTAAGTAATGCCAAAAACTTGTTCTCCAATTATGCCAAAGCTTCTTACCAGCTTATCGCTTGCTTTACAAATTATTTTCCAGGGTATTTTTGGATTATTCATTTGGGCAATAGGTGCATAATAAGCTATAATTTCTGGTTGTACACTACCGGTGCCGGCAAAAATATATTTCGGTGCATCTTTAGATAAATAAGTAAATGGATATACACTTGAATCAATGTTTAGCTCCGGGTAGCTAGCATTACTGAAAAAATCTAGATCACTGCTTTGGTCGGTTGCCAGCCGGTGCATTTTTGATTTTGGGTTTAAGCGGCTTGATGGATCTTTGTTATCGGCAGATTTTATCCAGATATAAGTAAAGCCCTTGTTATCAAAATTCCACGAATTAAAACCTGCTGCCGGATAAATTGAATCTAACAAAAACTTTTTACTGTCAACATCCATTACCCTTATTACATCCACTTCTGCCCCTTCCTGTGTGTAAGAAATTGCAATTTTTTTTCCATCGTAGCTTGGCACTGCCGAGCTTATGGTTAACGTTTTGCCTTGTATATAAGCTTTAGGGTCAAAAAGCAAGGTTTCCTTTGCATTGATGGTTTCTTTAAAATATAATTTACCTACGTTTTCGCCGGGCATTGTTTTGCGGTAAAATACCCTGCCGTTTTCACTACTAATACTGCGAATGCTGGCAGGTTGCAATTTGTCTAGTTGTTTCCACTCTGCAATTAATTCATCCCGGCCGTTTACCGTATTTAAAATGGAATTAGTATAAGCTGCCTGCTCTTTAAACCAAGTGCCAACGGCAGTGTCTTCTATGTATTCGAGCCAGCGGTATGGATCTTTATAGGTTACGCCAAAATAAGTATTGGAGCTATCAACTGTTTTGGTAGCAGGATACTTGTATTGTGCATTAACCGTAAACAGGCAATTTGCAATGCAGATAAAAGCAATGAGTTTTTTCATTGTAAAAAATTGAAAGGTTAAAAATGATGTGTAGTATTTGTATAAGGAGAGGTTCTACGAATATATATAGATTAAAGAATAAACGCTTAAAAAATTGAGTACAAGCATAATTATTTCAACAGTAATTATTAAACCCGGCTTTTGCAGATATAATTATTGATAAGATTTGGTAATTGGGGATAAAGTTATTTTTTAAAGAAATCAATAACAATCAGTAGTATTTTTAACTGCCTTCTTTTTTGTACATAACAAGCATTACAGACAAAAGAGGATTACTAGGTAAAGGAAAACGAAACAATTTTAATGCAACATTCAACCCACGATGCAGGTAATACTTAGATACTTTTGGATGAAAAATTTAGTTTCAAATTAACTTATGTTCAATAGCATATCTAATTAACAACGCGGTATTTTTTATATTTAGTTTACGCATTAAACTTTTGCGGTGTGTATCAACTGTACTTAAACTCAAAAACAATTTTTCTGCTATAGCTGGGTTTGTTAACCCATCTGCAATTAAACGGAGTATTTCGTTTTCTCTTCTGGTAAGTACCGGAGAGGCTTCATGTGCAACGTTTTTTAAAGTATTGGCAGCTTCGTCACTTAAATAAGTCTTTCCTTTTGCCACTTCCTGTATAGCTGCAACGATTTCTTCCTTGTCTGCATTTTTTAATAAGTAGCCACTTGCTCCGTTCTCCATCATTTTATCTATGTAAGTAAACTGGTTAAAAGTGCTGAGGCCAATTACAAAAACAGCCGGATACATTTCTCTTACTTCTTTGCATAATTCCACACCAGACTTATCCGGCATGCTGATGTCCATTAAAATCACATCGGGTTGTTTGTTTTTGATAAACGCCAGGCAGGAATTCGCATTGGATGCATGCCCAATTAGTTCAATATCTTTTTCATCCTGCAGCAAAGTGCGGATGCCTTCAATTACCATATAATGGTCATCAACGATAAAAACTGTTATCTTTTTCATCCTTCTTTTTTTTTATGGCTATATTATTTTCTACTCAGCATTGCAGTACTACAACACTTTATTAGTTTGTTCTTGGCTTTGCTATTCATTTTTAAATTTGAGTATAAAAAGTTTGAACGCAAAAATCGGCAACTGCTGAATAGAAAAAGATACACCCTTTGGGGGATATATATACAAGGAGAAAAAAATGCCGTGCTTTATTCTAGAATCAGCGAAAAAGTATAAATGCTATGCAATGTTAAAATTTTAAGTAGATAAAAGCTCTGATAAAATGTGTCCGCCTTTTCAGAGACTGCAAACTTCACCAACTAAACCCACGGTCGGTTATATTAATATCATCGAATCTTCAGGGGGTGCATCCCAAATTGTTGCAGCAACAAGTGGTCGGTGAGGATACCGACCACGGCTGAGCCTCGGTGGGTGTCCTCACCGACCGAAATCAGGAGCGACAATTTAGGATGCACCCATATTCAGGTTTGATTTAGACACAAAAGAGTTGCCTGTTTTTATAAGAAAACTGATTCCACTAATTTTAGCAGATCAATTATACAACAGGCTAATAAAAGAAAACACAGAAAATATGCCCCGGATAAAGAACAAGAAACTTGTTAAACTTGACAATCCACTTTGGTTACTTATTACTCTGTAGGGGATGTTGCTGGCACATCCGCTGCTTAAAGAACAACTGGCAAAACCACTTTTTTATTCCATCACCCTAACAGTAGTTATCATTTCAGGTGGTGCCACTACGATGGCGTCCCGGGATGAAAATTTGAACCCAGTTTAGGTATAATCTCTCTAATTACGTTATGGATCTTTGTGTGGTTTCCGTTCATGTGTATTGCAGCGTACACATTGCTGTGCCTAGTTTTTATCTTTACCACATTTATCGTCCTAAGATAAATCATCAGGATATTAAAAGTAAATT
>JBBQTZ010000225.1:0-7606 GCA_038234405.1 Chitinophagales bacterium | reverse complement strand
GAAGTAATATTTTTTCATGTTCAGTTAATTTGCTGTTGTGTTAATGATGATTTTAAGAATTAGTTTTTGCTGCAGGTTGTCTTTTGGTAATAAAATGATCCTGATTTTATGCTGAGTTTACCGGTTGAAAAACGGCATGCCGGCGGCGGCTTACCGAAACAAACTCGCCGTTGGTTAATTCAACTGTTTTGGTATGCGTACCAAAAACACTTTTTATAAATAACCTGTTGATAAGGTGACTGCGGTGCACCCTTACAAACATATCTGCAGGTAAGTTCGCCTGCACAAGGTGGAGTACTTTTGATACAACGAGAACTGATCTCTTGTCTGTAAAATAAATTTTACTATAGCTGTTTTTCGCCTCAATCCTGATGATATTGCCCGGCTTTAGCGGCGCAGTTTCATTCCGCCTTATTTTTTGTATTGATTGCATAAAAGAGTATTTGTATTGATTGTAGAGATGATTTTTTTTAATGCTTCCCAAAAATTAGCTACTTAATATATTACTACTGCAATTGTCCGATACGCCAGTCATAATAGAGCCATACAGCAGCTATCAAAACCAGGGCAATTGCCAATACAATTATGAGTATCAATACATTTTTTTTAATGATTGTAATTTTTTGGTTAATTTGGTAAACATAACTAACAGGGCAGCTCATTGCAAAATTTTTGACCCGACAAAAACCTGACAGCCACCGGACAAAAAACGGACAATATATATAAGGTTATGATTGACAATGAGATAGACCTGTTTTTTACGTTTCTTTTTTTGCCATTAGTTGCGCAGGAAAAATGTACCTGGTTAACTGATGCATAAAACCCTGGGGTAAGTTGGGCAATGCGTTTTAAATTTACCAGCTTATTTAAGCCATTACCTGCAACAGAAATATTTTTAAATATTATTCGTTTGTATCTTCCGGCCCCAGGGCAAGCGCAGTAGTTAACTTTTTAAGCAGTTTACATGAAGTTTATATTTTTAGCAGTTGTATCTATCATTCTAAGCCTGTCCTCATTTGGCCAGGCATCTACGTGGCCGGTAAGTGAATGGGTAAAAAAACTGGGTGATGGAAGCGACAAAACAAACAGTGTTACTCAACTTTATTTTGAAAGCATTTCTGCCTATGATACCACCAGGCAAAATGAGTTATTAAAACAGTTGGAGGCAGCGGGCAACAGCAATAACCTGTATTTTAAGATCAGGCTCGATCTCCTGAAATTATATATACTTACCAGCAACGATAATGCTAGATCAAACAAGGCTTCACAAGCCGCTGCTTTGCAATTATTGAAGCAGACCATGCAGGATGCCAACGAAAGCAATGATGAATACCTGATGGCATGGGTGAGCAAAGCTTATTTTGGAGCTGCGCTATTTTACAACGAAACAGAACTGGGTGTCATGTATTCTATTTACAGTATAGAATTGCATGAAAAGCTATTTGGCAATATTGGATATCCTTCTTACCATTTTGCAGGTGAACTAATGTACCGGGTAAAAGAATATGAAAGAAGTAAAGATTTGTGCTTAAAATGGCTGATGAAAGAAGCTAGCTCTCAAGTACAAGAGATAAAGGAATACCGCATGAGGGTTTACAATACCCTTGCATTGGCGTATCACCGCACCGGTAAATATGATTCTGCCATGTACTTTTACAATAAAGCGCTGGCAGATGCCAAACTAATTAAGCGGATTGATTGGCAGGGAATCGTTAGTGGCAATATAGGCCAGTTGTATTATGTTCAAAAGCAATACGATACTGCTATTGCATTGCTGGATACAGATTACCGCATCAGCACGGAGTATAAATTAAACGACAATGCCTTAAACGCCCTGCAATGGTCTGCCAGGGCATGGGCTGCAAAAGGCGAGGGAGCCAAAGCCATGCAGCAGTTTAGAGCAGCCATCAATTTGTTGCCTAAAGTTCCGGAAGATACCTATCGGCAAAACGTTTACTACGCAGCCGTGGAGGTTTTTAAAGTAAATGGTTTAATGGATAGTGCAATGTTTTATGCGGGTCTTTATCAAAAACTGCACGACAGTATTGAAAAAAGAATAACTACCAGCAGCCTTGCCATATCTGGCGTGCGGCTGAACGAAGAGAAAAACATGTACAATATCCGCAGGTTGCAGCAGGAAAAAAAAGTGCAGCAGCAACAGCGAAACTTTATTATACTGGGCATTGTGCTGCTAGCAGTAATTAGTTCACTAGTTGTGAACAGGCAGCGGCAACAATTGAAATACCGGCAGCAAAGCCTGGAAAAAGAAAAACAAATAAATGAAACAGAACTGGCCGCCGCTAAACAGCAGATGGAAATGTTTACCCAAAACATTATTGAAAAAACTAACCTGATTGAAAAGCTGGAACAACAGAAGAAGCAAAGTGATTTATCTGTTGGTAAGCAGGAAACCATTGCGGTTTTAACCAACCTTACCATATTAACCGAGCAGGAGTGGGATCAGTTTAAACAGCTCTTTGAAAAAATGTACCCCATGTTCTTCCACCGGTTAAAAGCGACCGCCCCGGATATTACGCTGGCCGAACAGCGTATGGCAGCACTTACCCGTATGCAGCTTACCGCCCGGCAAATGGCTGCTATGCAGGGTATTTCGCCGGATAGTGTACACAAAACACGGCAACGCCTTCGGCTGCGACTAGGCTTATCAGCCGAGGTAAATATGGAAGAATTTTTCGGGAGATTATAATTTTGTACAAGATTATTACCTGCTTTTCGTTTACTGCTGTGTTAAGTGGTTTCATCAATAACACGGTTTGTATGGGATGCACCCTTTGTATGGTTATATAGTCTAATTATACCAAATATACTTTCCTTGTAGGCTTCCGATAGCTATCAGAAATTTTATAGCCCCTATTTGCTTTAGCCAATTAGTATGCATACTTAATTTCAAGAGCAGGTTTGATGAATTTATTTTCACTTGTACTAAATTTAATTATGGCGACAATTATTCCATAATATATTAAACTAATAAAATGATCAGTTAGTCTGTTTACAAGGGCAAAAAATCTGCTGCCATAATAAGTTTTAGCCGGGCAACTCATTATCCCTGGCATCCATCCCGTAAAGGGTTCTATCTGAGTAGCCGTAAGTGCAACCTATGGATATAGCGTTTACAACCACCAATGGCCAACCGAAGGGGGTTGGACATTGGTGGTTCAATAAAAATTTATCACAAAATTCAATCCTATTTTCTATCAGTAAACGTATGAATGTAGGACTGTTCAACCCCGAAGGGTTTGGCAGGATGAGGCAATAATCTTTGTAGCCCATGGGTTTCACCCACGGCTATTTAAATTAAACCCCTTTGGGGTTTGTTCTCAGCCGTGGTCTGTGTCCTCATCGCCTACTTGTTGCTGCGACAATTTGGGATGCACCCTTTGTATGGTTATATAGTTTAATTAAATTGTATTAAAGTACCCTTATCACCCAATTGTGTTAATACCAAATATACTTTCCTTGTAGGCTTCCGATAGCTATCAGGAATTTTATAGCCCCTATTTGCTTTAGCCAATTAGTATGCATACTTAATTTCAAGAGCAGGTTTGATGAATTTATTTTCACTTGTACTAAATTAATTATGGCGACAATTATTCCATAATATATTAAACTTATAAAATGATCAGTTAGTCTGTTTACAAGGGCAAAAAATCTGCTGCCATAATAAGTTTTAGCCGGGCAACTCGTTATCCCTGTCATCCAACCCGTAAAGGATTCTATCTGAGTAGCCGTAAGTGCAACCTATGGATATAGCGTTTACAACCACCAATGGCCAACCGAAGGGTTTGGACATTTGTTTTTCAATAAAAATTTATCACAAAATTCAATCCTATTTCCTATCAGTAAACGTATGAATGTAGCACTGTTCAACCCCGAAGGGTTTGGCAGGATGAGGCAATAATCTTTGTAGCCCATGGGTTTCACCCACGGCTATTTAAATTAAACCCCTTTGGGGTTTGTTCTGCAATATTTACAATAATGAGATCGCTTTATTTTAATGAAGAGGTTGCCTTTCACGCCAATACCGTTAGATAAATATAATATACTAAAACTGCGCAGTTAACACCACAATGCAGTAGTGATAGCAGGACTAAACTTACCCTACTATTTGAAAAGGTAGGAATCAATCATAAAAATTGCTTGAACGTTGATACCATAGATATATTAATTGTAAACTCGATTGTAGCTTTAAATAACTAAAATAAATTACAGCAAGCACATCCTTAATGGCTATCGAATGTGCCGGCTACAATTATGTGCGATGGCATAGCCCGCCCGGCTGAACGCCATTCGGACGGGAGTGAAGGCATTTGGTAAATACCGGCCTGTGCTGATTGATTTTGGTATTGGTATTGGACTATTTACAGATTACAATCGGTATAAAATACGCTTATCGTCTCATTTTACTACAAGCTATTAGGAGTATTTTTTCAATAGCAGCAATCTTTATCCGTATCAATAAACAAGTAGTAGAAAGTGATGCAATTCACAAATTAAAATTACAGGTATAAGCCCGGGGGGCATTAATTTGAATACCCGTGTTAAACTCATGGTTATTGGTATATTTCAATACGCCCAACGGGGTTAAATATAGGTAAGGTGCAATGATTCAACTCCGTTGGGGTTGTTGAAACCGGAATTTTTTATTCCCCGGGTTTTACCCAGGGCTGTTATCATTTAAATTTTGCAGGGTTATTTATTAACTATTTTAATTTGCGAAGGTTTAGGAGTTCTACATAGAGGGGCTAATAGTTATACTGATTACTAAAAAGAAGGCATTTTAAATTGTAGCTCCAAATTTCGGTTGGTGGGTGTCACCCTAGAGAGGTACAGCCGTGTTGGGTGGCCTCAACAACCACTAAGTGTTGGCACAATTTTAAATGCAGCCAATAAAAAAACCCAACTATTAAGTTGGGTTTTTTATAAAACAATGAATGCTGTTTTTACCAGAATAAATTTTTTAGTTTAAACTAGCTTCAAACTCACTTCTAATAATATTTAATGCACCACCTGCTTTAAACCACTCTATCTGTTGTTGGTTATAAGTATGGTTTACCTGGATGGTTTCATGGCTGCCATCTGCATGATGGAGTACTAACTGCAGCGATTTGTTGGGCGCAAAATTTAACAGGCCTTCTAAATCGAATGTATCATCTTCCAGAATTTTATTATAATCTTCTTTGTTGGCAAATGTAAGCCCTAGCATACCTTGCTTTTTAAGGTTGGTTTCATGAATTCTGGCAAAAGATTTTACTAAAACAATTCTTACACCTAAATGCCGTGGTTCCATTGCTGCATGCTCTCTGCTGCTTCCTTCGCCATAGTTTTCGTCGCCTACTACAATAGTACCTACGCCGGCTGCCTTGTAATATCTTTGTGTATTGGGTACAGTGCCATGTTGGCCTGTTAACTGGTTTTTTACATTGTCTGTTTTTTCATTAAAGTAATTAACCGCTCCTATCAACATATTATTACTGATATTATCAAGATGGCCACGAAACTTTAGCCATGGGCCAGCCATGCTTATATGGTCTGTAGTGCATTTACCTTTTGCTTTTATCAATAGCTTTAATCCTTTTAAGTCAACGCCTTCCCATGCTGTAAATGGATCTAGTAATTGCAGCCTTTTGCTATCCTCCGCTACCAATACCTGCACGCCGCTTCCATCTTCGGCAGGTTTTTGATAGCCTGTATCTTCTGCATCAAACCCATTTAATGGTAACTCATCTCCACTTGGGGGATCTAATTTTACCATTTCTCCCTTATCGTTCATTAAAGAATCTGTAAGTGGGTTAAAATTTAAATCGCCTGCTATGGCCATTGCAGTTACAATTTCCGGTGAGCCTACAAAGGCGAATGTATTTGGGTTACCATCGGCACGTTTGGCAAAATTTCTATTGAAACTGTGAACGATGGTATTGCGTTCTGCTTTTTCGGCTCCCACTCTTGCCCACATGCCAATACAGGGTCCGCAGGCATTTGCAAATACGGTAGCACCAATTTTATCAAAAATAGCAAGAAAACCATCTCTTTCTATCGTGTATCGTACCAGCTCACTACCCGGTGTAATGGTGAATTCGCTTTTGAGTTGTAGTCCTTTTGCTGTTACTTGTTTTGCAAGACTAACTGCCCTGCTAATATCCTCGTAACTTGAGTTGGTACAACTACCAATTAACCCAACTTCAATTTTAGTTGGCCAACCATGTTCGGCTGCGGCTTCTTTCATTTTAGAAATAGGGGTTGCTAAATCTGGTGTAAACGGACCATTTAAATGTGGTTCTAATACAGAAAGATCAATTTCAATAACCTGGTCAAAATAGGCTTCCGGATTGGCATATACTTCTGCATCGCCTGTTAAATGTTCTTTTACCGCATCTGCTGCGGCAGCAATTTCTGCTCTGCCTGTAGCGCTTAAATAACGACTCATGCTTTCATCGTACCCAAAAGTAGAGGTGGTTGCACCAATTTCGGCACCCATATTACAAATGGTGCCTTTACCTGTACAACTCATGCTGGTAGCACCTTCACCAAAATATTCCACTACTGCTCCGGTACCACCTTTTACAGTAAGAATGCCCGCAACTTTAAGAATTACATCTTTTGGAGCCGTCCACCCATTTAATTTACCGGTAAGTTTTATGCCAATTAATTTGGGCATTTTTAGTTCCCATGGCAGGCCTGCCATTACATCACAGGCATCTGCACCACCTACGCCAATGGCTATCATACCGAGGCCACCGGCATTTACTGTGTGGCTATCTGTGCCAATCATCATGCCACCGGGAAAAGCATAGTTTTCTAACACTACCTGGTGAATGATGCCTGCGCCGGGTTTCCAGAAACCGATGCCATATTTATTACTAACACTGGCTAAAAAATCATATACTTCGCTGCTTTCGGTAACCGCTCTAACAAGATCTGTTTTACTATCTACTTTTGCTTCAATTAAATGATCGCAGTGTACCGTACTAGGTACGGCTACTTTGGTACGGCCGCTTTGCATAAACTGCAGTAAGGCCATTTGTGCTGTTGCATCCTGCATGGCTACCCTGTCTGGCGCAAAGTCCACATAGCTTTTTCCTCTTTCAAAAGATGTGGTAGCATCTCCCTGCCAAAGGTGGGCGTACAATATTTTTTCGGTAAGGGTAAGTGGTTTACCAACTGCTGTGCGGGCTGCTGCAATGCGGCTGCCAAAGTTGGAATACACTTTTTTGATCATGTCAATGTCGAAAGCCATGGTTAAAGTTTTTTAATGTACTAATGTGTAAGTATTTTATATACAGGTGTAAAAATTACTGGTTGTACAACTTTTCAATTTTGCTACGGCCGTTAAAACTGAAGGCCAATGCAGCATGTAAGCAAATTATTAAACCGGTAAAATTTATTGTGGCGAATTTACAAAAAGCGAATGACCATTAGCGCAAATTTTTAAATTAATCTGCGGGGGTAATGTATAAAGGTTG
The DNA here is from genome assembly GCA_038234405.1 of Chitinophagales bacterium. GTDB lineage: Bacteria > Bacteroidota > Bacteroidia > Chitinophagales > Chitinophagaceae > Ferruginibacter. The sequence continues at coordinate 125 of JBBQTZ010000225.1, read as the reverse complement.
TAAATTAGCAGTATGAAAAATTTAAGACACTTTATTGAATGGCATGTATTTGGGGTTTGTTCTGCCATTGGAGAGCGTGTTGGTATTGCAGGTTCTACTATCCGTAAATATTTCATTTATATATC
>JBBQTZ010000224.1:0-7784 GCA_038234405.1 Chitinophagales bacterium | reverse complement strand
TTAGCGTTTATATTAAGGGGGATATGATGCCCAATGCAGTGGCGTTTATTGCCAGGCACGGTCAAATTGTTTATCACAAATCCTTTGGATATAGAAACATTGAAAATAAAATTCTATTAAAAAAGGATGATATTTTCAGAATCGCTTCTCAAACAAAAGCTATCACCAGTGTAGGGTTGATGACATTATTTGAAGAGAATAGGTTTTTGCTCGATGATCCTATTTCTCAATTTATTCCCGAATTCAAAAATCCTCAGGTAATAGTAGCTATCAATGAAAAGGACAGCACTGCTACTACCAAACCGGCTAGCAGAGAAATAACCTTTCGTGATTTATTAACCCATACATCGGGGATACCTTACGGCAATATTTTATTTGCAAAACAAAAAATTCCTGCAATAAATTCTTTAGGCAATGAATCTATCGGCACTGTTATTAAAAGGCTGGCGAAAATACCTCTTGAGCATAATCCCGGAGAGAAATTTACTTACGGACTAAACACCGATGTATTAGGTTATTTGATTGAAGTTATTTCCGGGATGCCCTTGGATAAGTTTTTGCAGACAAGGATTTTTGATCCGCTTGGCATGAAGGACTCTTATTTTTATCTACCTAAAAATAAAGTAGAAAGACTGGTAACATTGTTTTCAAAAGATAGCCTTACAGGTCCATTGTATTATTCCAAAGCTATTGACAATCAAACGTACCCTTATGCAGGCGCACAACAATATTTTTGCGGAGGAGCTGGTTTGGTAGGCACCATTAAGGATTATGCGATATTTTGCCAGATGTTATTAAATGGCGGAACTTTTAATGGCAAAAAAATATTGGGTAGAAAAACAATTGACCTGATGACCTGCAACCAGATTGGCGATAAAGAAGTATGGGGTTCTAAAAATAAATTTGGACTTGGATTTGAAATAATTACAGAAAAAGGAGTATCACAGTTATCAGGTTCTATAGGCTCATTTAAATGGGGCGGTGCCTACTCTACAGATTATTTAATTGACCCTACAGAAGATTTGATCCTATTGATTTATACCAATGTGCTTCCATTTGCTAATCCAGATATTAATAAACGCTTTAGAATAATGGCATACCAGGCGTTGGAATAAGTATAAATCTAATAGGGATATTGTAAGAATTTTATGACAGTATAAGTATTACCATAGTGTCCTATGATTTACCTAAAAGGTAATTCCTGCACGAACAAAACGTCTTTTGGGTAGGTTTTATTCTCAGATGGTAGTATGCCGCCAAATAAGATGATTATATAATAGTTGGATAAAATCGGTTTAATGATCTTCCTGAAAAAATATAGAAAAATAGAGTAGCAATTCATACAGCTTTTTACAGGCTGATTGATTTACCTTGCTGATAATTACTAGAGCAAATCAACCTACTCAAATTGCTTCTTTTAAATCCTGCAGCCGTGCTGAACTGTAAAATAAGTTGTTTTTTATTTTTGAAGTTAAACTAACTTAGTGTCGTATAGTTATTTGAAATTATTCAGGAGATAACAATTTATACGGTTGAGAAATAGTACTTAATTCCATTTATTTTCTACAGGCATAATATCATCTAAGATTTCAAAAATGGTTCTTCTTATTAATCTATACATCGGGCAGGTATTATTAATGATTTTTACTTTACATCTTCCAATTAAAGAGATAAAGACAAATTGATGTTAATATTTGTTCACTATTTGCTAATCGTATATCAAAAAGGACCTAAATATATTGGTACTTTTGTATTATTTTTATCAACTTTTTTAAGTAAGTAAATTTTATAAATGATTGTAGCATTATTTGTTCCATGTTATATTGATCAATTTTATCCTCAGGTGGCAGTTGCAACGATGGAATTGTTACAAAAACTAGGCTGCACAGTTGAATTTCCAATGAACCAAACTTGCTGTGGTCAGCCAATGGCAAACGCAGGTTTTGCTTCCTTTTCTTCTGACTGCGATAAAAATTTCATTAAAAATTTTAAAGGATACGATTATATTGTTGCCCCATCGGGCAGTTGTGTGCTTCATATAAAAGAGCACCTGCATGATGCAAATGACGAAGCGGTTGCTAATAAAATAAGAGGCAGCGTATTTGAGTTAACAGAGTTTATTGCCGATGTATTGAAAATTGAGCATATTAATGCCAGTTTTTCCCACAAAGTTGGTTTGCACCCCGGCTGCCATGGTCAGCGTGGATTGCATACATCCTCCATGTCGGAGTTGGTAGCGCCAGCTTTTTCCAAGCCCGAAAAATTATTAAATATGGTAAAGGGCTTACAGCTTATTTTACCAAAAAGGGTTGATGAATGCTGTGGTTTTGGCGGGACATTTTGCGTAACAGAGGAAGCCGTATCTGCAAAAATGGGAAAAGACAGGGTAAAGGAGCATGAAGACAATGAAGTGGAATATATCACTAGCGGCGATACAAGTTGCCTTATGCATTTGGAAGGAATTTTAAATCGCCAGCAGAGTAAGATTAAGATAATTCATATCGCAGAAATATTAAACGCAAGTTTGCATGTCAACAATTAACCACGCCAGGGCGTCAGAAAAATTTATACAGGATGAGCCCCGTACAGACTGGCATGATGAAACATTGTGGTTTGTAAGACAAAAACGGGATAAAGCTGCCCATCAAATTCCTGATTGGGAGAGCCTTCGGGATAGTGCATCTAATATAAAAGATCATACGCTTTCTAATTTGGATGCTTATTTAACCCAGTTTGAAAAAAAAGCCACGCAAAATAATATTAAAGTGCATTGGGCGGCAGATGCAAAAGAGCACAATGAAATAATTTATTCCATTATAAGGGATAATAATATTAAAAAAGTTGTAAAGAGCAAATCTATGCTCACAGAGGAGTGTCACCTTAACCCTTACCTGTTGGAACGTGGTATTGATGTTGTAGATACAGATTTGGGCGAGCGCATTGTACAGTTTAGAGAAGAAGCGCCAAGTCACATTGTATTGCCCGCTATCCATCTTAAAAAAGAAGATGTTAGCAATACTTTTCACCAGCACCTTGGTACAGAAAAAGGCAACTACGATCCACAATATCTTACAGAGGCAGCACGTAATCATTTGCGTGAAAAATTTGTGCATTCTCAATTGGCTATTACCGGCGTAAATTTCGCCATTGCAGAAACAGGTGCCATTGTAGTTTGCACCAATGAAGGTAATGCAGACCTGGGGGTACATGCCGCCGATATTCACGTAGCCTGTATGGGAATAGAAAAGATAATTCCATCTACCCAACACCTTGCTGTATTTCTTCGCCTGCTGGCCAGAAGTGCAACCGGGCAGCCCATTACTACCTACTCCAGTCATTTTAACAAGCCCGGTACTGGTAAGCAAATGCATATTGTGCTTGTTGACAATGGCAGAACCAAGCAGTTGGCCAATCCTGATTTTAAAAATTCTTTAAAGTGCATCAGGTGTGCAGCCTGCTTTAATACCTGCCCGGTGTATAGAAGAAGTGGCGGACATAGCTATCATACTGCTGTTGCCGGGCCTATTGGTGCTATTTTATCTCCTAATTTGGATAGAGAAGCCAATGCAGATTTACCATTTGCGTCTACCCTTTGTGGATCTTGTACCAATGTTTGTCCGGTTAAAATTGATATTCACCAACAGCTATGGAAATGGCGCCAAACACTGATGAAAGAAGGGTATGGAGGTGCAAGTAAAAAATTAAGTATGCAGGCGATGGCCATGGTTTTATCAAAGCCTGCACTGTATCGTTTTTTGGGAAGTGCAGGTAGATTAACCATGCGTTTATTCCCGTGGTTGCTGAACAATAAAAAATTTAATCCCTGGTACAAACAAAGAGATATGCCTGCTGCACCAAAGCAAAGTTTTAGAGATTGGTATAAAAATAATAAAGCATGAGTTCGAGGGAAACCATATTAAAAGCTATAAGTAATAACAGGTCGGCTCTAATCCCGCTTGAGAATGCCGACATTGCTATTGCCAGTAATTCAGATAATTTACTGGAAAAGTTTACAGCGGTGTTAACCAGTATTGGTGGGCAGGTTGAAGTGATTGAAAGTATTGATCCGGTTAATGACTATCTGTATAAAATTGCAGGAAAAGATAATCGGATTGTGAATGTTTTTTTGGGCGATGTGGTTGGCAATACAACGGAGGCCGGAGAGTTGGAAAATGTTTTTGTGGCTTGCATTGCAGGCGGTATTGCAGTTGCAGAAAACGGAGCAGTTTGGGTAGACGAATCAATGATGGTAAACAGGATGCTGCCATTTATTTGCCAGCACCTTGTATTGGTAATAAAGGACGGAAACTTAGTAGCCAACATGCATGAAGCTTACGGTAAAATTGATACAGTTGCAACAGGGTATGGGGTGTTTATTGCAGGCCCGTCTAAAACAGCAGATATAGAACAGTCGCTGGTGATAGGTGCACACGGCCCAAGAAGTTTAAAGGTTTTTATTGAGAAAGAATGATAGAAGCTTCTTCTCAATAATGCTATTTTAAAGAATTTGTAGCAAATGTTTGTCAAAGTTTTTTTGTTTCTCTAAATGAAAAATTTATTATAAAACCACACCGAATTGTAATTTAAACAGGCTACTTTTTTAACACCGATAACTTAAAACAATAATAGATTATGCCGGAAAAAGCAGTATTACAAATAGATGCGACCGATAATGTAATGGTAGCATTACAAGATATAAAAAAGAGTACCATTATTTTAAAGAATGGCATTGAGGTAGTATTGCAAAATGACATCAATGCCAAGCATAAGTTTTTTACAAAAGATATGAATACCGGAGATGAGGTAAAGATGTATGGCGTGTTGGTAGGCAAAGCGCAAATGTTTATTCCTGCCGGTGGGTTGATGACAACGGAAAATATTAAACATGCGGCTGAAGATTATGCTTACAAAGGCGTAAAGCAACATTGGATAGCCCCCGATGTTTCAAAATATATTGGTAAAACATTTAATGGCTATAAAAGATCGGATGGCAGATTTGGTACAGCCAATTACTGGTTGTTTGTTCCCACTGTTTTTTGTGAAAATAGAAATTTAGATGTAATTAAAGAAGCCTTACACAATGAACTTGGGTATGCTGTAACGGACAAATACAAACAATATACAAAGCTTTTAGTAGAAGCTTATGCTACTGGTACTGCGTTGTCTGCCGATGATGAAACTGCACTTGCTGCTTTGCATAATGGAGGGGCTCAGCGCTTGTTTAAAAATGTAGATGGAATAAAATTTCTAAATCACCAGGGAGGTTGTGGTGGCACAAGGCAAGATGCAGCCACACTAAGTAAGTTGTTGGCAGCGTATGCAGATCATCCAAATGTTGCAGGGATAACGGTGATGAGTCTTGGGTGTCAAAATATGCAGGTGCAGGATTTTTTAAAAGATTTAAAAGATCGTACACCAGGTTTTGATAAGCCTATTCATATTTATGAGCAACAAGAATCCAAAAGCGAGGAGCAATTAATTGCCGGAGCTATTAGAAGTACGTTTGCAGGATTGGTAGAAATTAATAAAATTGAAAGGCAGCCTGCACCATTAAGTGAATTATGTATTGGCGTAAAATGCGGTGGTAGCGATGGTTTTAGCGGTATCTCTGCAAACCCTGCCATTGGCTACACATCAGATTTGTTGGTGGCATTGGGTGGTAAAGTATTGCTGGCAGAGTTTCCGGAATTGTGTGGTGCAGAGCAGGGTTTAATAGACCGCTGCCAAAGTGAAGCCACTGCTAATAAATTCATGCACCTGATGCGTACTTATGATGCACAGGCACATATTGTGGGCTCTGGCTTTCACATGAACCCATCGCCAGGTAATATTAAAGATGGCTTAATAACCGATGCTATCAAATCTGCCGGGGCAGCAAAAAAGGGTGGTACCGCTCCGGTGGCTGATGTATTGGATTATACCGAACGTGTTACAAAACAAGGGCTTAGTTTAGTTTGTACTCCCGGCAATGATGTAGAAGCTACCACCGGCAAAGCTGCATCTGGTGCCACACTTATTTTGTTTACTACAGGCCTGGGAACACCTACCGGTAATCCTGTTTGCCCAACTATAAAAATATCAACCAATACAAAATTAGCACAGCGTATGGGGGATATTATTGATATCGATACTGGCGCAATCATCAGTGGTGAAAAAACGATTGAGCAAATGGGCGAAGAAATACTGGAGTATTGTATTAAAGCGGCAAGTGGTGAAATTATCCCCAAAGCGGTATTGCTCAATCAGGATGATTTTATCCCTTGGAAAAGGGGTGTGAGTTTATGAAATTATATTGATAAGAATGAATAAAAGCAGTCGTTAAGGTCATTGTAATGAATGACAAAATAGTATCCAACCGACCTGGTTTACTGGGTTGGGCAAGACTTTTTTTTTATTATTAAAAGAAAAAAATGTTTAGTTTAAAAAATAAAGTAGCAATTATTACAGGGGGCGGAAGTGGTATTGGTAAAGCAATCTGTAAGGTATTTGCACAACAGGGTTCTACTGTATGCATTGTAGATTTTGATGAAACTACCGGAAAAACTACACAAGATGAAATACAGGCTGACGGCGGGTTGGCAACTTTTTATAAGTGTGATGTGTCTAATCAGCAGCAAGTAGCAGCAGTAGTAAAAAATATTATTACAGATCATAAGCAAATAAATATTTTAATCAATAATGCAGGCGTTGCACAAGTAGGCAATGTAGAAAATACTTCTGAGGCTGATATGGATAGGTTGTATTCCATTAATATTAAAGGTGTTTACAATTGGATGCAATCTATCATTCCTATTTTGAAAGATGGTGGCGGCGGCTCTATTGTTAATATGGCTTCTGTTGCATCATCTGTAGGTATCTCTGACAGGTTTGCTTATTCAATGACTAAAGCTGCTGTGGTTGGTATGACCTTATCAGTAGCAAAAGATTACATCCATCAAAATATCCGTTGTAATTGTATTTCTCCTGGCAGGGTACATACTCCCTTTGTGGATGGATTTATTTCAAAAAATTATCCCGGAAAGGAAACAGAAATGTTTGAGAAATTATCAAAAACACAACCTATTGGGCGTATGGGGCAGCCAACTGAAATTGCGTATTTAGCACTATATCTTTGTGCAGATGAGGCAGCTTTTGTAACAGGTTGCGATTATCCAATTGATGGGGGTTTTATAAAATTGAATAATTAGAATAATATACTGTAGGCTTGTTTAAAGTTTTTAATATTTAGGTTGATATGCTACACACTTAAACTAGATTACTGATAAACTAGATTACTGATAAACTAGATTACTGATAAAAAAACATAACCCTTAAAATTTATAAGATGAAATTAATAAGATTTGGAAAACCAGGAGCCGAAAAGCCAGGAATTATAATTGATGGTAAAATGTTTGATTTATCAGACTTTATACCAGATTATGACGAGCTGTTTTTTGCCAGTGATGTATTTAATATTGCTGAAATAGTGGAAAAATATGATGGACAGCTTCCAGAAGTGAATGCTGGTGCAAGGTTGGGCAGCCCTATAGCAAGGCCATCAAAAATTGTTTGCATTGGTTTAAACTATGCAAAGCATGCAAAGGAAACAAATTCCCCCATACCTGCTGAGCCTATTATATTCATGAAATCTACTACCGCTATTGTTGGTCCTTATGATGATATTACCATTCCTAAAAATTCTCAAAAAACAGATTGGGAGGTAGAACTTGCCTTGGTAATTGGTAAAAAAGCCAGTTATGTGAGTGAAGAAAATGCTATGGAATATGTTGCAGGGTATTGTTTGC
>JBBQTZ010000223.1:0-7860 GCA_038234405.1 Chitinophagales bacterium | reverse complement strand
AAATCAAACTTTTAACTTGCATAGTTTTTTTTGTATGTAACCAATCACCAAATTAAATTGTTCTAAATTTTGCTTAAAATATTATTTCAAACTTTTATAAAGTTGCGTTGCTTTGTGCATATAAATGGATAAATACAAAATTAATTACTTACCAGATTTGTAAAAAACAATAACTTTTTTGTAAGAAAGTAAAATAGCATAACTACTTATAAGATAATGATAAACAATATTTATTAAAGTTAAATATTATATATTAAAATAATTTTACTAATCAGCAATATTCTATTATTAAATTTTCAATTAACCTTGTTAAACAATTTATATTCAGCATTTTGTTTAAAAAATAGTTTTTTTTATTTCTCTGAATGTGTAGTGATAGTATTTATAAAAATGGTGCATTTCAACAAAGAAATACACCATTTAACTTTTAAGAAATAGTTCTCTATTTCAATTTCATGTCCGTCACTATCCTTGCAATCTTTTCATCAAGTGCTTTTTCAGTAGCTTCAAAATCTGCTGCATTATCTAATTTACTGTTTACACTAAAGTAAAATTTAATTTTCGGCTCTGTTCCACTAGGCCTTGCTGAAATTTTAGTACCATCTGCTAACGCAAATTGCAGCACATTACTCTTTGGCAAACTAATTACCCATGTTGCCCCTGTTTGTAAATTTTTGCCTAGTTGCAGTTCATAATCTAATAATTCCGCAACGGCAACACCATCAATAGTTGCTGGAGGGTTATCACGGTAACCCTGCATCATATCAGCAATTTCTTTAGCACCATTCATACCCTTTTTTGTGATACTAATTAGGTTTTCTTTGTACAAGCCATAAGCAACATACAAATCAATTAATTTATCGTACAGGCTTCGACCTTTATTTTTTTCGTACGCAGCCATTTCACAAAGCAGGGCAACCGCACTAATTGCATCTTTATCCCTTACCTGGTCACCAATCATCAAACCAAAACTTTCTTCTCCGCCAATTACATAGTTTTCTACTCCCTCTTTTTCTTTAATTAAAGCAGCAATCCATTTAAACCCCGTTAATACATTGTAGCAGGCGATATCATTTGCTTTGGCAAAAACATCAATCATATCTGTGGTAACTATTGTTTTTACCACCATATCATTTGCCTGAGCAATACCCTTGGTTTTACGAGCCTCAATCATGTAGTTAAAAGCTAGTACGGCCGTTTGATTACCGTTCATTAATACCCATTCGCCTTTATTGTTTTTTACCCCAATGGCAACCCTGTCTGCATCAGGATCGGTACCTAACAAAATATCCGCATCAATTTCCTTTGCTTTTTTTAAGCCAATACTCATGGCTTCTTTTTCTTCCGGATTTGGATATACAACTGTACTAAAATTGCCATCTGGTGTGCTTTGTTCAGCCACAATATGCACATTGGTAAATCCAAAAGCTTTTAAAACCTGCGGTACCAAAGTAATGCCAGTACCATGGATGGGTGTATAAACTATTTTTAAATCATGTTGTGCAGCACATACATCGGGATAAACGCTTAAGCCTTTTACCATATTGATGTATGTGTTGTCCATATCTTCGCCAATAAGTGTAATATTACTTTCTCCGCCAGTCCATTTTACATCATCTACTGAGGCAATTTTATCTACTTCAATAATTACATTTTCATCATGAGGAGAAACCATTTGTGCACCATCATCCCAATAAGCTTTGTAGCCATTGTATTCTTTAGGATTGTGCGAAGCAGTACATACTACGCCGCCCTGGCAACCAAACTGCCGTATGGTGAAACTTAACTCTGGTGTAGGTCTCAAAGCTTCAAATAAATAAACTTTAATGCCATTGGCTGCAAATACATTGGCGGTAGTTTCTGCAAAAAAACGACTGTTATTACGGCAATCATGTGCTATGGCTACTTTCACAGAATCACCAAAACATTTAATCAGGTAATTAGCATAACCCTGTGTGGCCATACCTACTGTATATTTGTTCATCCGGTTAGTACCAATGCCCATTAAACCACGAAGGCCGCCGGTACCAAATTCCAGATTTTTATAAAAAGCATCCGCTAGTTCATCGGGATTTTCAGTTTGCATAAGAATAATTTCATCCTTAGCTGCCTGCTCATAATTACCTGCAAGCCAGGTATCAATTTTTTGTTGAATTGCAATGTCCATGAGGTTAAATTTTAAAAATGAAGTTATTGTATTTTGTTTTTAAATGAACAAAAAAAAAAGTTTGTATTAAATACATCACGCTATTTTAATAACGAATTACAATCCTGATGGTTACGCTAATAATAGCAACACAAAAAGAGCACAAAAACAACATATTTGCCCTGAAATAAAAACGAAATCCTTCATTAAATTTTGTTGCATTTTCCTCATGAATGGCTGCTGCCAACAAGTCGTGTGCTTTGCTTATAAAATAAAAAGAGCAGAGGTTGGTCAATAAAAGAAGAACAGAAACAGTTGGGCGAATTCTCAACGTATACAGGTATAAAAAATCTCCTTCAAAGGATGCATCGGAAGTTTTTAAAATAAAGTACCAGTTTAAAATATCGAGTAAACAATACAAAGAGCATAAACTAAGCAAAGCCTTCACTATAATTTGGTTTCGCCTGATAAGGGTAAGGTTTATATTTTCGGTAAAAGCATTGGTAATTAAATCTTCACTCATATTGTTATCTTAAAAAATGCAAATTAAGCGTTTATCTTTTAATAGAATTTTGAAGATAAAATGCTATTACAACAGTTAACTAATTTAAATGCTGGGTTTTGTAACATTTTTTTCCACCATATAGTTTACTTTATCATGGGCAAAAAAACTTAAACCATTGCCTTTATTGTATTGCAACCTTCATTACAAATTCAACTGCAAAATGCGGATTCCATTAATCATCTCAATATCTACTGCATAAGCTTGGTTAGGGTCTATATTTTTATTTTTTTAGTAAAGCAAAAATCCCGAGCAAATTGCCCGGGATTTTTAACTGTTATTATAAGTTTTGTGAGATAATTAATATCCACCCATACCACCCATATCTGGTGCTCCACCATGGTTATGAGCAGCATCTTCTTTTGGTCTGTCAGCTATTACACATTCTGTAGTAAGCAACATACCAGCAATAGAAGCAGCCATTTCAAGTGCTACACGGCTAACTTTGGTTGGATCAATTACACCAGCTTTAAACAAGTTTTCGTACACTTCTGTTCTGGCGTTAAAACCAAAATCAGCAGTTCCTTCTTTAATTTTTTGTACTACTATTGATCCATCAATACCAGCATTAGAAGTTAATGTACGCATTGGTTCTTCTAAAGCCCTGCGAACAATAGCCATACCAGTTTGCTCATCTGCAATCTGGCCTTTTACTTTAGGCTGTAAAGCTTCAATAGCACGGATATATGCAACACCACCGCCAGGTACAATACCTTCTTCAACAGCAGCACGGGTTGCATGTAATGCATCATCAACCCTGTCTTTCTTTTCTTTCATTTCTACTTCTGTAGCAGCACCTACGTACAATACAGCAACACCACCAGCTAACTTAGCTAAACGCTCTTGTAATTTTTCCTTATCGTAGTCAGAAGTAGTGTTTTCTACCTGGGCTTTAATTTGGTTTACACGTTCTGTAATTGCTTTTTTTGTGCCTTTACCACCAACAACTGTTGTGTTATCTTTATCAATGGTTACAGAAGATGCCTGACCCAGGTAAGTTAAATCAGCATTTTCTAATTTAAAACCTTGTTCTTCACTTACTACTGTACCTGCAGTTAAGATAGCGATATCGGTTAACATTTCTTTTCTTCTATCGCCAAAGCCTGGAGCTTTTACAGCAGCTACTTTAATGGTACCACGTAATTTATTAACTACCAGTGTTGCTAAAGCTTCACCTTCCAAATCTTCTGCAATAATCAACAACGGACGGCCAGTTTGAGCAACTTTCTCCAAAATATGAAGAATGTCTTTCATAGCTGAAATCTTCTTATCATATATAAGGATGTATGGATTTTGTAATTCAACAGCCATTTTCTCGCTATTGGTTACAAAATATGGAGAGATGTAACCTCTGTCAAATTGCATACCTTCTACAATATCAACTGTTGTATCGGTACCTTTTGCTTCTTCTACAGTTATAACACCTTCTTTACCAACTTTTACAAAAGCTTCAGCAATTAATTTACCGATAGTTTCATCGTTGTTTGCAGAAATAGTTGCTACCTGCTGAATTTTTTTGCTATCGTTGCCAACAGTTTGTGATTGTGCTTTTAAACTTTCAACAACAATACTTACAGCTTTGTCAATACCACGCTTTAAATCCATTGGATTGGCACCTGCTGCTACCATCTTTAATCCTTCGCTAATGATTGATTGAGCCAAAACAGTTGCAGTTGTGGTACCATCGCCTGCAATATCCGCAGTTTTAGACGCTACTTCTTTAACCATTTGTGCACCCATATTTTCAATTGGGTCGTCCAATTCAATTTCTTTAGCAACAGTTACACCATCTTTAGTTACTTGCGGTGCGCCAAACTTTTTTTCAATAACTACATTACGACCTTTGGGTCCAAGGGTTACTTTTACCGCATTGGCTAAAGTATCAACACCTTTCTTCATTCTATTTCTTGCTTCGATATCGAAGTATATCATTTTTGCCATTGTAATAGATTTTTAGATTTTAATACTAAGTATTTTGTACTTAGACTGGTTCCTTTAAATTGTTACTTGTATCATTTTGATGCTTATATCTTAGTATTAAACACTAAAACTAGTTCCGTAAAACTGTTATTTGTATAGTCTTATATACTTACAATTAAGTACTCAATACTGATTAAACTATCGCCAAAATATCACTTTCCCTCATTATAAGATATTCTGAACCTTCTATTGTAATTTCAGTTCCGGCATATTTACCGTATAAAACTGTATCACCCGCTTTCACAGTAACTGGCTCATCTTTTTTCCCCGGACCAGCAGCTATTACAGTTCCACGTTGAGGTTTTTCTTTTGCAGTATCAGGAATGATAATTCCTCCGGCAGACTTCTCTTCTGCGGCAGCAGCTTTTACAATTACCCTGTCGTGTAAGGGGGTAATGCTTAACTTTTTAGCCATAATGAATTTGTTTTTTATTAATGAAATGATTAAACCCGATTTATTTCAGGTAAAAGAACTTTAGCGAAATCTATACCAACACATAGAAATAGAATTGTTGTCAGCAAATATTCATTCATTGGCAGTCTTTACAGGTTTAATACAGACAATTTTGCATTACTATTCAATTAAGGCTAAAGCCAAAAATTAAAACCATACATTTGCCACTATATTTAAAGTGAAAATTGAATGATTAGCAGAAGAAATATCCGCATTAAAGTAATGCAAACTTTATATACACTAGATAGTATAAGTACCGACGCCAATTTGGATGAAGCTGGGAAAATGTTGAAAAAACAATTTGATCAAACCCGTAAATTACTAGTGTACCTCATTTACTTTTTAACAGAAGTGGCTCGCTATTCTGAAAAAGATGCAATCAAAAAAGCAAATAAACACCTGCCATCTGCAAGTGATTTAAATATCAATACAAAAATTGCCGGTAACGAATTATTATGGAAAATTGTACAGGAACCAAGTTTTGCATTTGCAATTGCAGAAATAAAACCTCAGTACCTTATTGATGAAAACTTATTAAAAAAGGTTTACTTATCCCTTGTAGCATCCGAAGAATACCAGGAGTATATAAGCCTGGAATCACGTGATAAAAAAAATGAAAAAGCAATTCTGGAATTTATCTTAACAGATTTAATGCTGCCAAATGAAGACTTTATAAATCATATTGAAGAGCTGTTTATTAATTGGGATGATGATGCAGAAATGATGGGTTTGCTGGTAACTAATTTTTTGCAAAAACCACATCAATTCGATTTTAATGAACTGGTAAGTAAAGAAAAGCTGGAGTTTTCAAAATTACTTTTACAAACAGTTATCGATAAAAAAGAAGTGAGCTTAGAGTTGTTAAAACCAAAGCTCAAAAACTGGGATGCAGAGCGCATTGCAGCCCTGGATCTTATTATTATTCAAATGGGTATTTGTGAGTTTTTATTTTTTGAAACCATACCAACAAAAGTTACCATTAATGAATACATTGATTTGGCAAAAGATTACAGCACACCTCAAAGCGGACAATTTATTAATGGCATTTTAGATAATATTCTTAAAGAGTTGGCAACACAAGGTAAAATTAAAAAAAAGAGTTTTAAAAATAGCGTTCTATAATAAACTACAATATCTTGTACCAAATAATTTGAAAAGATTTAGACATTGAAAATGAAAAATATTCTTTTATCATTATTAATTATTACAATTTTTATTAGCTGCGATAGTGTTAGGCGTAAAAATAAGATAGCCGATGATGCAGGTACAAAAATGACCCTTGCACTAAAGGATAGCACCACGGTTGAGTTAATAGACAGTGTTTACAATTTTGGTAAAATAAAACAAGGTGAAAGTGTGTCTTTTAATTTTAGATTTAAAAATACTGGTAAAAGAGCCCTTGTAGTAACAGATGCATTTGCAAGTTGTGGTTGCACAGTGCCAGAAAAACCAGACCGTCCTATTATGCCGGGAGAAATAAGCTTTATCAAAGTAATTTTCAACAGTACTGGCAAATCGGGCCACCAGGAAAAAAACGTAACCATTAATGCCAATACCAACCCTTCTTTTCCTGCAATAAAATTAACCGGAGAAGTAGAAGTTCCTTAACAATAATTTTTTAATCATCAATATCAACTCAAAATGCAATTACTTAGTATTTTTTTAATGATGGATCCTCAGGGAAAAGGCAGCAGCAGTTTTTCTCTTTTATTTATGGGCTTAATGATTTTAGTTTTTTGGATGTTTATGATTCGTCCGCAAACAAAAAAGGCAAAGCAACAAAAAACTTTTATCACTGATCTTAAAAAGGATGATAAAGTAGTGACTATAGCTGGCATACACGGAAAAATCAATAAGGTAAATGAAGATGGCACCATTAGCCTTGAAGTAAGCCCGGGTAGCTACCTTAAAATTGAGAAAAGTACCATCAGTATGGAAATGAGCGCAAGCCTTAACAAGCCTGTATCCGAAACAAAATAATTATTTAGCAGCTACTTCAAAGTACCATAAAGCCCAAAAGTCATTTAACATTGGCTTTTGGGCTTTTACTTTTTAGGTTATATTTGATTTTCAACAACATTCTACTTTTTTCAACAACATTTTTTCATGTTAAAAATTGGTATTACAGGCGGTATAGGCAGCGGTAAAAGTACCGTTGCCAAAGTGTTTGAAGTACTCGGCATACCTGTTTATTATGCTGATGAAGAGGCAAAAAGGCTAATGAATGTAGATGGAGCATTAAAAGAAAAGTTAATTACAGCATTTGGCAAAGAAGTATATAAAGAAGATAAATTAAATCGTAGTTTTTTATCTGCTTTGGTATTTAACAATACAGCCAAACTCAATTTGCTCAATAGCATGGTACACCCGGCAGTTTTAGCTGCTGCTGATAAATGGTTTCAACAACAAACCACCGCCTATGCTTTAAAAGAAGCTGCCTTAATTTTTGAAAGTGGTGCACAGGAGCACTTAGATAAAGTAATTGGTGTTTTTGCACCCAAAGCTGTTCGCATTAACAGAGTAATAAAAAGAGACCATACCACAAGAGAAGAAGTGATAGCAAGGCTCCAAAAACAGCTGGATGAATCAATTAAAATGAAGCTATGCAATTATGTAATTAATAATAATGAACAGGAATTGATGGTGCCGCAAGTTGTTGCACTTCACCAGCAATTATTGGCATTATAGCATTTTATCAAATCGCATTAAAAATTGGCG
>JBBQTZ010000222.1:0-7884 GCA_038234405.1 Chitinophagales bacterium | reverse complement strand
GAAGCATGCGTTGGCGGCTGGTAGTACCAATGCTGCGGTGCTGGAGGCATGGAACAGTGCTCCCGTTATTGGCGGGCTTCGTATGATTGTTGATTTGCCTGCATTGGTAATAAATGTATTGATTACGGCCCTTGTTTTTAGAGGTATAAAGGAAAGTAGAAACTTTAGTAACGTAATGGTTATTTTAAAAATGATAGTGGTGGTTTTGGTGATATTGGTGGGTGGCTACATGGTGTTTAGCAACGGACTTACTGGCAACTGGCATCCTGCTAATGATGTTGGTGTACAATCTTTTATGCCCAATGGTTTTAGCGGTGTAATGGCGGCCGTAAGTGGTGTGTTTTTTGCCTATATTGGTTTTGATGCTGTGAGTGTACTGGCAGAAGAGAGTAAAAACCCGCAGCGTGATTTGCCACGGGGTATGATATTTTCGCTAGTAATTTGTACTGTGGTGTATATACTGCTTACGCTGGTATTAACAGGTGCTGTTAATTACCGTGCTTTTGAGGGTGTGGGTGATCCGCTTGCATTTATTTTTGAAAAGCAAAACCTAAATATTGGATGGATGCAATTTTTTGTGGCTATTGCTGCTGTAGTTGCCATGACGAGTG
Source organism: Chitinophagales bacterium (assembly GCA_038234405.1). Lineage (GTDB taxonomy): Bacteria > Bacteroidota > Bacteroidia > Chitinophagales > Chitinophagaceae > Ferruginibacter. Next base: position 7,273 of record JBBQTZ010000222.1, on the reverse strand, counting down.
TGCTGCTGGTGTTTCAGATGGGGCAGCCTCGTATTTGGATGAGCATGAGCCGGGATGGTTTGCTGCCTCCTGTGTTTCAAAAAATTCACCCTCGGTACAAAACGCCTTCTTTTGCTACCATTATTACCGGGCTTGTTGTGGGGGTGCCTATTATTTTTACCGACAAAACTTTTGTGCTTGATTTTACAAGTATTGCTACCTTGTTTGCCTTTGTATTGGTATGTGGTGGTGTGCTAATAATACCCAAAAGAGAAAAGGAAGTGGGTAAATTTCATATACCATTTATAAACGGGCAGTTTATTTTTCCGCTGTTGATTGTGGTTAGCTTAAGTACAGTTATTTTTTTTAATGGTAATTATATACAGGATTTATTTACATTGCAATTAACCGATGCAGAAATGAAAATAGCTGTGGCTGGCTTAGACCCAACAAAGGCCGATGTGATAAAAACCAATATTGATGCAGCTCAAATTGCAAAAGAAACCTTGAATATATCTACTATCATTTTTTGGCTGCTTTGCTTTGCTATCAGCATACTTGCTTTTGTAAAAAAATATTCGTTGATACCGCTGTTGGGGCTTGCTACCTGCCTGTACCTGCTTACGGGAATGACGGCGAGAAACTGGGCCTGGTTTGCTGGCTGGCTATTGATTGGGTTAATTGTTTATTTATTGTATGGTTATCGCAAAAGTAAGCTTGCTGTAAAATGAGGTACTGTTTATGCACTATAAGTTGTTTAAACGCTGTGGTAGTATTCGATGCTTTTTACAGCTTTTTTTGAAAGCATTTAAAACTACACAAACAGGCCTTATTTTTTTGATCCGGATAATGCAATTGAAAACCCATTACGCTTTTTAACCAAAAGGCTTGGTTAAATTTTACCATTACTTTGTGTACTTAAGTTTACTACTACTCTATAATTTGCAATGTTACCGCTGTTATAAAATAGTAGTAATGCAATGAGCAAAGCTTCATTTAATAATAAAAATCTTTTACCGGTGTTATTTGTTGGCTAGTCTTTTTTTAATATCACTTGCCAGCATTGCAGAAAATATGGTGGCACCTGTAGTGTTTACATGAATGGTATCATTAAAAAGCTGTGGGCTTTTTAAAAATAGTTCGTTTGTGGAATAGTCTAAAAAATCTATATTGTTTTTTGCTGCAATAGTTTTTGCCAGACTTATTGAACTATCTAACCCAATTGTTTTAAAATAATAAGGTGAGCGTACTATAAATAATTTAATGTTTCTTTTTTTACAATCATTTATGAATAATTGATATTGCTCAACTTTTACACTGTCTATTTCAAAGTTGGGTGTTGAAAGATTTACAACATAAGGTGACCTGTTTAATTTCCCATCTAAGGGTACATATCCTTTATCTTCCTTTTTTCCTTTTGTGTAAAATGTAGTGTTGCCCGCTATAATTTTTATTATCAATGAATTATAAGGGTATATGGATGATAATAATTTATATTTTTCAAAGGGGCTACGCATTTCAATCGTTTCTTTTAATTCGGGATGCGTTTTGTAAAAAGGCAAAAGACAAGATAATACTTCATAACTAACCGCCGATTGTACGAAGCCTTTGTTTTCAAAATCAAGTATAATTACTTTAGGGGTATAACGTTTAAGAACACTTTTAAGTAAAGCATAACTATATAAAATTGAAACGTCATCTTTACCAACATTGTATGAATCAATATTAGTGCTATCTTCAAAAATAGCTGGTATATGTTGCTTTTGAGCTCTTGATGCGCCAAAAATTAGTAAATCTGCCTTTGTTTCTTCAATTGCATACCTGGTAAAGTATTCCCAACCAGAAATTTGTTTAAAATAGAAATGAGCCATTACTTTCCCTATTACCAGATCGAAAAATATAACAATCAGTAGAAAAACACACATTTTCAAAAAAAGCGAAATTTTTGATTTTTTATTCCAGTAGTATTTAATTTTTTTCATTTTTTTACAATTAATTAGAACTGAAAATAGATGAATTGACCTCCATCAAATACACCAGTTAGTAAAATCATAATAAGGAGAAAACAATAAAATAAACTTCTTACTAACCAATTGTTGTTCTCCGAAAAAGTGAAAGCACTATTGAAAAATTCTTTTTTAAATTCTATCAAATACAATATGCCAATTACAACTAATGATAATAAAAGGGTAGGAGGATCCACTAAAAAAAATCTACCTTCTAGCGTAATAATTTTTCTTAATATATTAAGTGCCTCTGTAACAGTATCTGCCCTAAAAAAGATAAGAGATAATGCAAAATAACCACAGGTAAATGCTATTCCAGTTATACTGTTGAGCCAGGCAGGTATCTTTTTTCTAAAATCTTTTCTTGATTTTCGGGTAAAAAATTCAATGCTTAGCAATAAACCATGCATGGCTCCAAATATAATAAATGTCCAGTTGGCTCCATGCCAAAACCCTAGTACAATAAAAGTGGTAAAGGATGCATATACAATACTCCATTTACCCCAGTCTCTTTTTTTAATGGCAATTGGGTTGTAAAAGTAATCTGCAAACCAGGTAGATAATGAGATATGCCATTTACGCCAAAATTCTGTTATTGATTTTGCAAAAAGCGGTCTGTTAAAGTTTTGAGTTAAGTTAAAGCCCATCATTCTTGCAAGGCCTAGTGCCATATCTGTATAGCCAGAAAAATCGGCATACATTTGAAAAAGGTAAAAGATAGCCGTTACCAGCAAGGTAATTCCAGAATGATGTTCGTAATTATTGTACACTGCATTTACGTAAATAGATAGCCTGTCTGCCACTACCAATTTTTTAAAAAGCCCCCAAATAAATTGTTTGATTCCAATACTGATATCATCGTATTGCAGTGGCTTTATAGCTTTAAGCTGTGGTAAAAAATTATGTGCTCTTTCTACCGGACCTGCAATAATTTTTGGAAAAAATAAAAGATATGCTGTAAAATGACCCAAATGTTTTTCTGCCTCGTGATTACCTTTTTTTATTTCTATCAGGTAACCAATTGCTTGAAAAGTAATGTAAGAAATACCCAAAGGAGCTGCAATATTTAACAAAAAAGGGTTACTTACTTTTACGTTGCTGTTATTAAATAAATTAAATACATCAATAAAAGTATTGGTAAAAAAGTTAGTGTATTTAAAAAATACCAGCAGGCCAATATTGGTAATAATTGCCAATAAGTAAATTGAGGTGGCTTTTTTTTCTGTAGCAGCTTTTTGCATTTGTAAAGCAGCTATGTAGGTAACTGTGGCAATAAATAACGGTACAATTATGTAAACCGGATTGGCGTAGCAATAAAAAAACACACCTGTAGCTATAATCCACCACCACCTGTACTTTAACGGCAGACAATAATACAGCAACAGAGTAACTACAAAAAACAGAATGAACGCAACAGAATTAAAAATCATGTAACCAGGTATATTTATTTCTAAAACGACAGGTTATAAAAAATAGTGTATAAATTATACATTCAGGTTTAAACCAGCAGTGTACAAATCAGTTTATTTTTAGTGAAATACTATCGAGCAAATCACCCACGTTTTTCCAGTTTTGAATTTCTTTGGCAGCAAACCTGATTTTAAAATGTCGCTCTATAGCCACAGTTAATTCAATGTGCGAAAGCGAATCCCATTCTTCGATGTCTTCTGCTGTGGTTTGTGCTGTTAACTGAATATCATCATTGTCTAAAACATCTTTAAAAATGGGTATTAGTTGTTCTATTAATTGGGTTGTATCCATGATTTAATTTTTTAAGCTGATAAATGATTTTTTTTGTTCGTATTGTAGTGTATCCAATATCCAATTATTACTGTCTTTTTTAAAGTCAAGATTTTGATAGTGTAATTCTACCATCTCATTTTTTGCCGTGGGGATGTATTCACCATTTAAAAATTGATAGCCATTTTCTTTTGCAAAATTTACTATGGTGTTCAGTACAAAGTTTTCCATACCTCTTTTTAAAACCCTGCAACTCATTAGCCAGGTATCTATAAAAAGGGTATCTGAGCTCATTTTAGAAAGAATGATTACGCATATCATTCCATTATTGCCAAACTTATCTTCTAACGTAAATGAAAATGAAAAGTGGTTGTCATCAGTTGCAATATTTGCAATATCAGCCTCCGAATACCTAACTGTTCGTAAATTAAATTGGTTAGATCTTAAAGAAAGCTGTGCTACCCTTGGGGTATTAAATTTATTAAATGGTTCTACCAATGATACCATATCCAGACTTTGTAAAAAATCATCTTCATTGGTAAATGCTTTTTGTAGTGTGCTTCGCTCAGCCTCTACCTGGTATTGTTTGGTTCTTCCTTCATCTTCATTAGAAAATGATACTGTTTCAAAAAGATTGAGTTCATACAGGTATTCAAGGTATTCTGCCGGATCTTCCGGTAAGTCAGGCACTGAAATACCTGCAATGTTTTCTCTTACAATATTTCTCTCAAATGGGTTGTCATCAAGAAATACCATCGAATCGAACCCAATATTTAATATACTTTGTATATGCCGAATGTTGTCCGCTTTGTTTTCCCAATTGGCTACAAATACAGCAATATCATCCAGCCTTAGCACCATGTCCGGATGTTTTTCAAAAGGTTCTTTGGCCACACTTTCTGTATTTTTACTGCAAACGGCTACTATAATACCTCTTTGTTGTAGCTTTTTTATCCAATATTGAAATTCTGTAAAAGCTTTTCCAATGCCGAGGCTGCCAATTTGAATATTTTCTATGCCATCATCTCCAATAATTCCACCCCAGGTAGTATTATCTAAATCTATAATTACACATTTTTTAAAAGAACCTTGTAGTGCACTTATTAATGTAACAGTGGTTGATGCAATTTGTGGTAGCGCATCAATACTAAGCACCATTTCTGTATTAATGTAAACGGCGGGTTGAAAAAGTTTGTTTTTCCCAATTTGATTTTGTAAAGTTGAAATATCTGCAATGTAAAAATTGGCATGTGCTACCGCAAATTCCATTAACCGAAAGTTTATTTTTCGCAGTTGAAAAAGAAAGGAGGCTTCCGTTTTATTGGCAAAATTGCCAAAGACTGCATCATTTATTTCCGGATGATTATAACAAATAACTTTTGCAGATAAGTTGGTGATAAGGGCTTCATAAATACGTTCTACCAAATCCAGATGGTAGGTTGAAAAACTGTTGTAATCCGCAGGTTTTAGTTTATTGTACTTTGCTAAAAGCTTGTGTGTAGAAAAAAATATCACTACAATTGAAGGCTTAAATTCATATAATGATGAGTTTAAATCAAATACCTGCCTTTCAATCTGATTAAAATCAGCTTCCCAGGTTTCTATATCAAGTTTTTCTGCATAGCCAGCACCTCTTATGGCTATAGATAAAAACTGTGTTGCAGAATCACCCAAAATGGCAAGCTTTACTGGTTTTAAACCAGTAAAGTCATTTTTTAAATTCTTTTTTAATTGTGAAAATGTATTCATGTAATATTGATATAGAGATATTAGCAGATTTTATTTAAAAAATCCTCATATAACCAATGATTATTAATTAATTGTAAATATCTAAATTATATATTGAAGATATCTTTACAGGATTTTTATAAGTGGGTTGAATGGTAGGTATGCATAAAATACTAGCTGAATGAATCTCTTTAAAATTTTGACGATTTATTGTTTAAACATATAAATGGCAATTATAATCAATTGGCGGCAAAAACAAATTATTTATCCTAATTTTATACAGCTATCATAATTTGTTTTTTGATAAAATACCCACAGTTTTAAAACGCCTTTTCATCTCCTTTAAACACTTTATATATGGTAAGAAATAGTATCCTTACATCTAGCCAAATGTTCCAGTTTTCCAGGTACCACAAATCTTCATTTACCCTGTTTACAATTTGCTCATTTTCAGTTATTTCTCCTCTGTAGCCATTTATTTGTGCCCATCCTGTAATACCCGGTTTTAAAAATTGGCGTATCATATATTGATCAACAATTTTTGAATAGTCCGAAGTATGCTTTACCATGTGCGGTCTTGGGCCTACAAGGCTCATTTCTCCTTTAAGCACATTGAAAAATTGTGGAAATTCATCAAGACTGGTTTTACGCAAAATTCTCCCTATCCTCGTTATTCTTTTATCATCTTTGGTAGCTTGTTTGCTGTCAGACTCTTTGTTTACTTTCATACTTCTAAACTTATAGCAATGAAAGGTTTTGTTATTTTTTCCCGATCTTAACTGAGAAAAAAAGATTGGGCCTTTTGATTCGAGGTAAATGATCAATCCTAAAATGGGTACAAGCCACGAGAGGATAAAAATAACTACCAGCAAGCTTACGGTAACATCCAAAATCCTTTTCTTTACCCTGTTACCTACGTCATCTAAGGGCTCACTTCTTAAAGATAATACAGGCAACTCCCGTATGTAATTGATAATTACAGGTTTATTAATAAATACAGAAAGGTCCGGCACTACTTTAAACCGAATACATTCAGTTTCTGCCTTATTCATTAATGTGTAGATGTAATTGTTTTGCTCTGGCGTAATGGTAGAAAATATCTCTTGCACATCCATATCAATGGCTACCTGCATCGCATGCTTTAAATCTGCCAATATTGGATGACGGGTTAGCTCCTTAATATTTTTTTCATCTTCGATAAAGCCCAACAGGTGGGTGTTAAAGCCTTCTTCTTCAAAATAGTTTTCCAGTTTTTTAGCCGTATCATTATAACCGATAATAATAACTTTATTAAACAGGTGGTTCTTGTTTTTAAAGTAATTACTTATGCCGAGGTATAAAAACCTGTTTAACAATAGTAAGCAACCAGTAATAATAATTACAGAAAGAATATAGAGCCTTGATAAATCTGTTTGTCTTGAGAAAAAAAGGTAAAAAAGCAACCCGATAATCCACAATAAAAAAGTTTGCGATGTTCGCTTTGTAAAGTGTTCAAAATTGATGATGTTGCTATCCGAATAAGTTCTTACAGAAAATGCCACAAACATCCATATTCCATTAGACACCAACCAAAACTCAATATAAGAATTGCTGAATGATATAGTATCATTTTCTTTTAAAAGAACACTGGAAATTAAAAACGTTAAGTTGAGAACTATAAAGTCTAAACCAATAAGTGATTTTTGCAGATAGCTTTTAAGCTGTTTGTTCATATTGATTATATGGTAATTAATTTAAAAGACTTAAATAAGTCTTTTAAATAGTGTTTATTATTGATAAATTTCTCTTAAAAATGCTCTTAGTAATATCTAACGAAAGTT
>JBBQTZ010000221.1:0-7890 GCA_038234405.1 Chitinophagales bacterium | reverse complement strand
ATATTGCTGAATGGTGGATGGCACTACAGTTTTATCAGCCCGCAATTGCTTTTTTACATCGCCATAGCCTGTAACAACTACTTCATCTACCGCCATTTCTTTATCAGAAAAAGCTTGTATGGAATTTTGTGAATTAATCATAGCCCCACTTGCTTTTCCATACAACTGTTGCAGGTATTGTTGCAAATACCAGGGAGTAAGCAAAGGCGCTTCACCACCCCAACTTGGGTTAGAGGTGCTGAGTGTAAGCTTTGTCTGCTTCCAATCTATACCCGTAGTTTGTGTAATGGCAGCTTTATACACCAATTTTAAATCGTTGGTTTTTGAATTTACACGTACATCATACGAAGGTGTAAAGCCTGCATTGATGGTGAAATAACTAAGCGACACAGGTATTTCTCCAGCGCTACTACATATAACTTGCAACGTTAATTGTCCGTAAGATTTTGCTGGCTTAATAGGTTTGTTTTCTGATTCTCTTATAACCTTTTGCAACTCGGAAATTCTTTCATTTAATCCATTATAAGCTTCACCCAAATTATATAAGGTAGTTTTTGCCTTTTCAATTTTAGTTGTATTGGCATTAATTAGTTTAATGGCTTCATCGCTGCTGATAGTTTTATTGCTGATTTCTTTCATTGCCAATTCTATAAGTACATTAGTCTTATCGAGTGTTGCCTGTTCAATTACTACTTGGTTGTTGATGCGGCCTTGTTCTTTTTGAAGTAGCTTGATGCTATCCTGTAATTTTTTTACAATTGGGTTCGGTACAACTGTACTTACTGGTGTAAACAGCGCAAATCGTTGAGATAACAGCGCTATATTTTCTGGCACGTTAATTTGTAAACTATTGATGTCAATAGAGGTGCTAAGCTGGCTGATAATAATTTGTTTGGTATTGGCAGTTACCATCACTTTGGCATTGTGGGTAAGCTCGGCACCATTACCAAAAAATACCGTTGCAGCGGAGAGTGAGGCATCTGCACGGGATGTATCCTGTGCTTTACCAGTAATAACTACAGCAAATAAAATTGCCGTAAGGGAAATGATTTTTTTCATGTTGAATCAATTTGTTTGGGTATGGATGATGAAACAAATTGGATTACATAAATGGGCGGAATATTTTATTAAGATTAATCAAACCCAAATGTTGTGATAAAAGCAAAATAAAGATATATAGCAAAAGCCCGCCCGGCTAAAAGCCATTTGAACGGGAGTGCGACGTCCGCACGGCCTTGCCATTCAAGACGGGCTACCGCAGCTTCATAGTAGTACCCAAGGCAGGCTCATAAAAATCTGCTTATTAAAATTACTTGCTGCTCCTTATCTTTGCGCCCATTTTAAAATTATGATTAGTGTAAATAATGTAACCCTTGCTTATGGCAAACGGGTGTTGTTTGATGAAGTTAATATCAGTTTTACTAAGGGAAACTGCTACGGGGTTATTGGTGCCAATGGTGCTGGCAAATCTACTTTTATCAAAATTTTGAGTGGAGAAATTGAGCCAAATAAAGGTACGGTTACTATTTCTCCCGGCGAAAGGCTTGCCATGCTACGGCAAGATCATTTTGAGTTTGACCAGATTTCTGTGCTGCATACCGTAATGATGGGCCACAAAAAAATGTGGAACCTAATGCTGGCAAAAGATGCCATTTACATGAAAGAAGATTTTACGGAAGCAGACGGTATGAAGGCTGGTGAAATGGAACATGAATTTGGGGAAATGGGCGGCTATACTGCGGAGAGTGATGCAGCGCAACTGTTAAATGAGCTAGGTGTAAAAGATGAAATGCACCAGCAAATGATGAATGATATTCCTGCAAACGTAAAAGTAAGGGTATTGCTGGCGCAGGCATTGTTTGGTAATCCTGATATACTATTACTGGATGAGCCTACCAATAACCTGGATGTGGAAACCATTAGCTGGCTCGAAAACTTTTTGGCCGATTACGAAAATATTGTGTTGGTAGTAAGTCATGATCGTCACTTTTTAGATTCTGTATGTACGCATGTGGCGGATGTAGATAAGCAAAAAATAAAAATTTATACGGGTAACTATACTTTTTGGTACGAGAGTAGTCAATTGGCTGCAAGGCAGGCGGGTGATAAAAACAAGAAGATGGAGGAAAAGAAGAAAGACCTCCTGGAATTCATAGCAAGGTTTAGCGCTAATGCCTCTAAAAGTAAGCAAGCCACTAGCCGTAAAAAAGCATTGGACAAATTGGTTTTTGAAGATATTACACCAAGTAGCCGTAAATATCCGGGTATAATATTTAAGCCAGAAAGAGAAGTGGGCAACCAGATATTGAATGTAGAGAAACTATCCAAATCAATGGATGGCAAGCCGTTGTTCAGCAATATTACTTTTGATATTGTAAAAGGACAAAAAATTGCCTTCCTTAGCCGCAACCCACTGGCATTGACTACTTTTTTTGAAGTATTGAATGGTAAAATAAAGCCGGATCATGGCGTGTTTGAATGGGGTACTACCATCACATCTGCCTATTTACCGAACGACAACAACGAATTTTTTACTGGTTCGCTTAACCTGATGGATTGGTTGAGGCAGTTTGTACCGCCAAATACAAAGGATGTGGACGAAGATTTTATCCGTGGCTTTTTGGGTAAAATGTTGTTTAGTGGCGATGAGATTTTAAAGAAAACAAATGTACTAAGTGGAGGAGAGAAAGTACGCTGTATGGTAAGTAAAATGATGTTGCAAAATCCAAACCTTGTAATGTTGGATGAACCTACCAATCACCTTGATTTGGAAAGCATCACAGCTTTTAACGACGGCATGGTAAATTTTCCTGGTATTGTGATAGTAACCACACATGATCACCAGTTTATGCAAACTGTAGCCGATAGAATTATTGAAATAACTCCCAAAGGCATGATTGACCGATTAATGACTTACGACGAATACCTCGTTGATGAAAGGGTAAAAGCGTTGAAGGAAGAATTGTACAGTTAAAATTTTATTGATCTGTTTTTCAAGGAGCTTGGTTAAAAACTAAGCTCCTTTTTTTTACACCAGCTTCACTTATAACATTAAATACATTACAACTAATTAATATTTATTTATAAATGATTTTAATTTTACGTTTACATTGGCACGATTATTACATTTATAAAACAAATAAAACACAAATAAAACATGAGAAAGGTCTTTTTTTTAAGCAGTATAGCATTGCTGTTAGTAGTATCAAATGTAAAAGCACAAAAACGTAGTTCTAGCTATTCATCGCAGAGTTACACTACAGCATTGGGTGTAAAGTTTTATCCAGGTGCAATCAGTTTAAAGCATTTTGTAAGCAAAAACACAGCCCTTGAAGGCCTTGGCTATTTCTGGGATAAAGGATTTAGATTAACTGGCTTGTATGAAATTCATGGCGATATCAATGGCGCTCCTGGGCTTAAATGGTATATTGGTCCAGGTGCACACATAGGATTTTATGATTCAAAATGGGGTGGTGGATCTTCTGTAGGTATTGATGGCATATTAGGACTGGACTATAAAATAAAGGTTGCACCAATTAACGTTTCTGTTGACTGGCAACCATCTTTTGAATTTGGAAACAAGTACGGTAGAGGTTTTTCTGGCAATTGGGGTGGCTTTGCAGTTAGGTATACTTTTTAATAATCAATTTAAAACTTAAATTATAATCTTACCTTTTGGGTAAGATTTTTTTTGCACGTATCCTTTTGCAGGTATCCTTTTGCAGGTGTCCTTTTTACAGGTATCCTTTTTACAGGTATCCTTTTTACAGGTCTCCTTTTTACAGGTGTCCTTTTTACAGGTATCCTTTTTACAGGTATCCTTTTTACAGGTCTCCTTTTTACAGGTCTCCTTTTTACAGGTATCCTTTTTACAGGTATCCTTTTTACAGGTATCCTTTTTACAGGTATCTTTTACCGGTATCTTTTTACCGGTATCTTTTTACCCCAACCGTGGTTATATTTGCTCATATTGATATTAATGAAGAACAGTATTACAACCATTATTGATTTTTTTTATCCGCCATTTAAAAGGATAATGCCGCTACAAACCTTTAAATATGCCGCCTGTGGAGGTGGTAATGTAGTTTTGGGCTTTCTTATTTTCTCCTGTATTTATCATTTTGTGGTACAGCGCAAAGTTGTTGACCTGGGTTTTGCAGCTTTTGAATCTTATAGTATAGCCTTATTTTGCTCATCCATTACAGTATTTATTATTGGGTTTTTGCTTAATAAATATGTTGTGTTCACTTCTTCCAATTTAAAAGGCCGTATCCAGTTGTTTAGGTATTTTTTGTCTTTCATCTCCAATCTTTGTATTAATTATGTGCTACTAAAAGCATTAATTATTTATTTGTTTATACACCCTGTTGTGGCTCAATTAATAGTAACAAGCATTGTGGTTACTATCAGTTATTTTACCCAGCAATATTTTACTTTTAAGGTAAAAGAAGAAAAAAAATAATGGAAATCTTCCCTAAACAAAAACTATTACCAGGCTTACAATAATTAAGCAAAAAAGAAAGCCAATGGCTGTCATTATACTTTAACCTGGTTTTAGTAGTTAAAAATCTATTAAAGCTTTCTATTGCTGCATAGCTAAACATTGAAGAAGATTTATAAAACTCAACTTAGCTTTTACAGATCAAATTCCATTATTGTAGTATGCCACTTCAATAAAAAACTTTAAAAAATTTTTACTTTAAAATAGTGTAGTATTTTACCAGGTTATCAATAACCCGATAGGCTTACCTGTATTGTATTTGTAACCCTATAACTATTTCAATTGTAAAAGCTGGGTTTAAGCCTTTCCTACTTCTATACTGCCATCTCTTATACATAGCACTTGTTAAGTTATTTTTTTTATTATATTTATGGCAAATAAAATATCCAAATGGAAGATAGCCTACAGATTAAGAAACAATCCAAACAATACGATGCAGTAATAGTAGGTTCAGGTGCCGGAGGTGGTATGGCTGCTTATGTGCTTGCCAATGCCGGCTTAAAAGTTTGCCTGCTGGAAGCAGGTGCAGATTACGATCCTGCCATTAATTCCTCTCAATTAAAAAACCCCTGGGAATCACCCAGAAGAGGCGCTAGTACCAAGTTTCGTCCCTTTGGGGATTTTGATGCCTGCTATTGGGGTTGGGATATAGACGGCGAACCATATACCCATGCCGAAGGAGATAAATGGGAATGGTGGCGAGCAAGAATGGTAGGTGGCCGCACCAATCATTGGGGGCGAATTTCTCTCCGCTTTGGACCAAAAGATTTTAAAAGCAAAGACAGGGATGGATTGGGAGATAACTGGCCTATTGGATATGATGACATTAAGCCATACTATGATAAAATAGATCAGTTGCTCGGTGTATTTGGCACCAATGAAGGCTTGCAAAACGATCCGGATGGTATATTTTTACAACCACCCAAACCAAGACTGCATGAGTTGTTTTTAAAAAATGCAGCTACTAGTGCCGGTGTACCGGTAATTCCATCAAGATTAAGTATTCTTACAAAAAAAATAAACAAAGAAAGAGGCGAATGTTTTTATTGCGCTCAATGCGGCAGGGCTTGTAAGGTATATGCAGATTTTTCATCTTCATCAGTATTAATAAAACCAGCCCTTGCTACAGGTAATGTAGATTTAGTTACCAATGCAATGGCAAGAGAAGTTGTGGTAAACAGTGAGGGATTGGCTACAGGTATTTCGTATGTTAGCAAGGCTGATATGCAGGAATACCAGGTAAATGGCAAGGTGGTAATTTTGGCTGCAAGTGCCTGCGAAAGTGCCCGATTAATGCTTAATTCAAAATCAACCAAACATCCAAATGGTATTGGCAACAGCAGCAATGTAGTAGGTAAATACCTGCATGATAGTACCGGTGCCGCAGTAGGTGGCGTATTACCACAACTCTTTGGCCGCAAGCGTTATAACGAGGATGGAGTGGGCGGAATGCATGTATATTCTCCCTGGTGGGGCGATAATAAAAAGCTAAATTTTCCCCGTGGTTACCATATTGAATATTGGGGCGGTATGCAACAACCTGCCTATGGCTTTGGTATGGGTTTACAAGGGTTAAATGGTAAGTTTCCGGTTAATGGCAAAACAAAAGAAGCTGGCGGATATGGCGCTTCGCTTAAAGAAGATGCCCGATACTTTTACGGTGCCAATGTAGGTATGGCAGGCCGGGGAGAAAGCATTGCGCTGGAAAGCAACTACTGCGAAATTGATCCTGATGTGGTGGATAAATTCGGCATTCCTGTATTACGTTTCAATACAAAGTATAGCGAGCATGAGGTAAACCAGGCCAAACACATGAAAGAAACATTCAAAGAGATTATGCATAAAATGGGAGCGGTAATTACCTGGGGTGATAAAGATGATGAAAAGAATAATTACGGATTGGCTAATCCTGGTAACATTATTCATGAAGCTGGTACAATACGTATGGGAGATGATGCAACTAAATCTGCACTTAACAAATGGAGCCAGGCGCATGACTGCAAAAATTTATTTAATGTAGATGGAGGTCAATTTGTATCACAGGCAGATAAAAATATCACCTGGACGATACTTGCTTTGAGTATGCGTGCATCAGAATACATTATTGATCAATTAAAAAAGCAGAATTTGTAATACTCCTTTAGCCTCAAAAGTGGTAAAAAATAAATTATTTTTGAGCATACATAGTGCTGAAATATAGAGAATGATTTTTTTAAATTATAGAAACCATTTTTTACCCAGCTTAACAATGAGTGTAAATAAGCAAATATTTTAACTAATCTTACTCCTCTCCCCATTTAGGGGGTGGAGTATTATCTTATTTTTTATGAACAGACGTAAATCCATCAAAGCTATTTTACTTGGCACTGCATCCACCGCTTTACTTGCTGATGCCTGCAAAACAAGTGATAAAAAAGCGGTTGATTCAGTAGCTGCCGTTGATGAAGCAGATAGAATGGAGGAAGAAAAAGACCATCTTAAAAAAGTAACTGCAGATACTTTTTTTACAACTGCGGAAATGGCAACTATTGCAATTTTAGCAGATATTATTATACCCAAAGATGCTGTGAGTGGAAGTGCAACTGATGCTAAAGTGCCCGATTTTATTGAGTTTATTGTAAAAGAAATGCCTAAACACCAAACTCCAATGAGGGGTGGCCTGAGGTGGTTAAATATTGAAAGTCTTAAACGATTTGAAAAAGATTTTGCAAACATATCCCCGGAGCAGCGAATTAAAATTGTAGATGATATTGCTTATCCCAATAAAGCAAAAGCAAATTTGAAACAAGGAGTGGCATTTTTTAATTTAATGAGAGACCTTACCAGTACCGGCTTTTATACGTCAGAAATTGGGGTAAAAGATATAGGCTACGAAGGCAACAAACCCAACCAATGGAATGGTGTGCCAGATGATGTGTTAAAACAATATGGACTTGCCTACACAGAGAAAGAATTGAAAGAGTGCGTAAGTTTTGATAAAGCATAATTGGCTGTATAACCAAATGTGATGTGCTTCTATCTGCAGTTTTTCTACCAAAAAAATACTAGCCTGGCAATTTTAAGAACGCTTTGTTTTAGGCAGGTTTATACCTTTTACTGTAAAATTTAATAGTAATAAATCTCTCACCCGGTTTAAAATAAATTATGAATTTGAATACCTCCTCTTCTATGTTAAATATTGATGTAACAATTTCATAATTTTCATTTTTAAAATGGTTTTACTCAATATTTTACACCTACTTTTGCAGCACCAAATTTTTACTTATGTCAGTTTTAGTTAATAAAGATTCAAAAATAATTGTGCAAGGCTTTACCGGAACAGAGGGTACTTTCCATGCTACCCAAATGATGGAGTACGGTACACAATTGGTTGGAGGCGTTACCCCAGG
>JBBQTZ010000220.1:0-7921 GCA_038234405.1 Chitinophagales bacterium | reverse complement strand
CCATTTCCAAATTGCCACCACCAGCCATTTACGGTGCCACCAAAACTAGCAACAGAAGAATCTGAAAAGCTCACACTTGCTGGTTGGCAAATTATTTGGTAATTAAAAGATGCCCTTGGCGAAGGGATGATAAAAACAGATTTTAGAACAGTTTTAGAACAGCCTTTATCGCTCAAAGCGGTAAGCATTACATTGTAATTTTTGGATGAGTCAAACTGCATTACCGAATTTGGTAAGGGCGATTGTTTTCCGTTGCCAAAATCATATTTTAATTCAGTTATACTTCCATTTAAAATGGTAGATAAATTTGTAAATTGTAAATCACTTTTTTTGCAAAAATTGCCTGTTACATTAAAGTTGGTGCTTGGTAAAGAATATACTTCAAGCGGTATAAGGGTAGGGGCAGATTGGCATCCTTCTAAAGATTTAACTACCAGCCCTGGCATTTTGGTGCCAGCAATAGTATAACTAGCTGTTGGGTTTTTTAGGTAAGATGTATCACCGTTTCCGAGTATCCAAAACCATTCATTGATAGTACCAACAGCAGTTGTTGACTTGTCTGTAAGTTGCAGACTTGCATTTACACAACCACCAACCGCAGAAAAATCAGCAATTGGAATACTACCTATTTTTATTACCTGTGTATTGGTTTCTATACATCCATCTGCCCCAATTACAGTTTGCCGCACTGTGTAATCACCGGCAATGGCATAGGTATGTACCGGACTTTTTGAAACAGAATCAATAGGGCTGTTATCTCCAAAATCCCAATATACTTTTAAAACAGGTGCAAAGGCAACGATCGAATCAAAAAAGGTAATAGGTTGATTAATACATCTTTTTTGGTTGTATAATTGCTTATAAGCGGGTGTAAGTGCGGTACAAAATTGTTGAAGATTTTTTTCGCCACCCGTACTACCGGTAAAGCCCCAAAATACCAGCGGGTTACCTCCAAATACCTCTGCAACAAAGTCTTTTATTGTATTTAACCTAACTATACCATCTATATATACATTCATTTCTTTAGATGTGGCGTTCCATTGTATTCTAAGGGTATGCCACTGGCAGTCTTCAATATTATCATTACCGGATAAAGCAGTTACCGGCCCGGCAATATTGGTGCTGGCGTTTTGATGATTTATATTGCCATTAAGTTGAATGGCAATATGATCATAAGCAGGGTCATTGCTGTTAACATCTGTATTTTGCCAGGTATCAATGGTAATACCTACAGAAGGTGTAACGCCGGCAAAACCTAATCCACCACCCGTTGTACCTACGCTTGTGCTGATAGGTTGCAATACAAACACTATTCCATCTGCGCCTGTGTTACTACAACCAAGGTTAATATCAAATATAAAATCAAATGATTGGGAAAGATCTATTTTAATATTGTTCCAAACAGAACCGCTTTGAGTAAGCAAATCTGGCGTAAGTGTATAGCAATGGCAATTATCTCTTGTGGCATTACCATTTACAGTATATTCCTGCGCCAGTAGAGATCTTCCTGTAAAGAGAAGTAAAATAGAGAACAATAAATTTTTCATTTAACCCAGATTACGGAGTATAGATTGTTATGTGAGCTTTAAATGCTATAAAAATAGGGCTTTTAGTATATTTTTTTGCCGACCGTATAGTTAAATACTTTAAAGTATAAAAAATTAGTAGTTGCAGTTTGCAAAAGATTTATACTGGTTAAGTTGAGTATAAAAAGTTACGCTGTAAAAAATAAAAAGGCTATCTGTAACAATACAGATAGCCGTGTACTTTTACTAAGTTTCTGTAGCTAAAAACCTTGTTTGGCAACGCCACCTTTAATAGCTTCCAAAGCTGTTGCTTCGCCAAGCATAGTGGTCATTTTGTTACCCTTGCCATCATGACCCTGGGCCATATAGCCACCACGGGCTGTTTTAGTTATCACCGCATCTTGCATAGGAACATTTTTTTCTTTCGTCTTCATGCAATAGGCTGTTAATGGTTTTGACATTTTTCTTTGAATTTATTGTTAGTAAAATTAGATGAAGCAATCAACTTCAAACTACAAGCTACAAATTATATTGGTTTTATCAAAATATACACTAAATGTGTAAAGTTTAATTGTGACCTGTTGATGTGTAGCAAGTTCGCTTATCATTGGTAAAAATAATGGTTACACGTCAATTTTGGCGTATTTAGCATGGGTTTCAATAAACTCTCTTCTTGGCGGTACTTCATCACCCATCAGCATACTAAAAACTCTATCTGCCTCCGCGGCACTTTCCAAAGCAACCTGTTTAAGTGTTCGGGTAGCTGGGTTCATGGTGGTTTCCCATAACTGATCCGCATTCATTTCGCCCAAACCCTTGTAGCGTTGTATGGTTACGCTTTCATCTTTTCCTTGTCCTAATTGTGTAACAAGTTTTTTTCTTTCTTCATCTGTCCAGGCGTATTCCGCCTCTTTTCCTTTTTTTACAAGATATAATGGGGGCTGAGCAATATAAACATACCCTTGCTGAACCAACTCTTTCATATACCGGAAAATAAAAGTAAGTATTAATGTGGCGATATGGCTACCATCCACATCTGCATCAGTCATAATAATAAGTTTGTGATAGCGAAGTTTGGAAATGTCAAGTGCTTTTGGATCTTCAGGCGTTCCAATTTTAACACCTAAAGCAGTAAACATATTTCTTATTTCTTCATTATCATATATTTTATGTTCCATTGCTTTTTCTACGTTCAATATTTTACCTCTTAAAGGTAGTATTGCCTGAAAACTTCTGTCACGCCCCTGCTTTGCAGTACCGCCTGCAGAATCTCCTTCTACCAGGTAAAGCTCACAGCGGTGTGGATCTTTATCGCTGCAATCTGCCAGTTTGCCCGGTAAACCACCACCTGTTAGTACACTTTTACGTTGTACCATTTCTCTTGCCTTGCGGGCTGCGGCTCTTGCCTGCGCTGCCAATATTACTTTTTGAATGATGGTTTTGGCATCCTTAGGATTTTCTTCCAAATAAGCATTTAATACTTTGCTTAAGGTGCTATCTACTACACCCATTACATCATTGTTACCCAATTTTGTTTTGGTTTGTCCTTCAAATTGCGGCTCGGGTACTTTTACTGAAATGATAGCACTTAGTCCTTCTCTAAAATCGTCGCCCTCAATTTCCACTTTAGCTTTTTCAAACATGCCTTCTTTTTCCCCATAGCTTTTAAAAACCCTTGTAATCGATCTTCTAAAGCCTGCTACGTGTGTTCCACCTTCAATTGTATTGATATTATTTACATAACTAAAAAGATTCTCCTGGTAGCCGGTATTGTATATCATAGCAACTTCAACAGCTACATTGCTGTTTTCGTCTCTTCCATCACAATAAATTACATTGGGTAAAAGTGGGTTACGGTTAGCATTTTTGTCCAGCATTTCCACAAACTCTACAATGCCGCCCTCGCTATAAAATGTTTTTGAATACGTTTTGCCATTGTCATCAACATCTCGCAAATCATTCATTATTATTTTTATCTTCCTATTTAAAAAAGATAATTCTCTTAATCTGCCTTCCAAAATTTCACGCATATATACTACAGACATAAAAATGCTGCCATCAGGCCAAAACTGAACCGTTGTGCCATGCTTGTCAGAATTGCCAATTTCCCGTACAGGGTATTGGGGAATTCCTTTAGAATATTCCTGTTCAAAAATTTTACCATCCCGGTTTACCGTAACATGAAGTTTTATGCTTAGTGCGTTAACGCAACTTACGCCCACACCATGCAAACCGCCGGATACTTTGTAAGAGTCTTTATCAAACTTGCCGCCGGCATGCAAAACCGTCATTACCACTTCAAGAGCACTACGGTTTTCTTTGGTATGAAGTCCGGTAGGGATACCTCTTCCATCATCTTCCACCGTTATGGAATTATCTTCATTGATTGTTACTACTATATCTTTACAATGTCCGGCAAGTGCTTCATCTATAGAGTTATCTACCACTTCATACACTAAGTGGTGTAACCCTTTTACACCAATATCGCCAATATACATTGCAGGGCGTTTTCTAACTGCTTCTAAACCTTCTAATACCTGTATACTATCTGCACCATAACCACTTTTGTCAGGGATTACCACTTCTTCAATTGCTATGCTCATAATTATAGAAAATTCACTTTGTTTTTTACAGAAAAATTTATCGGGCAAATATAAGCCAAATAAAGGGTTTAGCAGTTTAATATAAGTAATCGGTTGCTGTTTTTATACAAAGATTTCCACAGCAATAAGGCTGATAAAATTGTATTGTTTAATTTTTTTACAGGGATGGTAATCTTCTTCTGTGGCAGGATAATAAACCCATTTATCAGGAAATTGCTAAACAAGTAGTTTTAGCCAGGTTTTGATAAAAAATCTATTAATGCGCTCAATTAACTAAGCCAGAAAACATTTAGGCTATTATAAGATGCTCTCCTAATGATAAAAATATTGCTCATGTAAGGTGCATTTTTAATCTGATTGCTCAATTTAACTGCCTTTTCAGTAATAAATTCCTGTTAAAATGTACAAGTTCTATTTGCTTTCACTGATTTCAATTAAACCAAAACTAAAAAAAGGAGGTAATTGATTACCTTTGTTTTGAAACTTATAAATGAATCAACAATTAAATATATTAACCAATAGCAATGAACAGTCGCTTGTTTTTAACGAGTTAGATGTATTGCAGGAAATTGACAGGGTAGTACCGGGATCTGTTAATTATAGTATTAAGCGCTATAAAAAGTTAGCAACCTGGAATATTGATAATACCGGAATGCTGGTTTATCATTACGAAAAAAACAATCCTGCTGGCAATTATCTGGAGTTAAGGTTTTGTGTAAGCGGCAATATTTACTGCCGTGAAAAGCAGTTGGAGTGCGACTTTTGTAAATTTAGTGCTTCAAAAACCTGTGTAGAAAAAGTAGAAAGTGTAGATGTATTAAGTTTCAGTTTTAAACCATCTTATTTAACCCAATTTGTAAGGGGGAAAAAGCAAATGAATATTTCTGATGAAGTGCTTGCTTTTACTCATACCGCTTCTTTTTCTAAAGTATTGCCATTGTGCGGTAAAACAAGGTTGGCGATTGAAGCTCTTTTAAATCATACCTATACTGACACCTTAGAAAATATCTTTATAAATGCTCAAACACAGATATTGCTTTTATATAGTATGGATTGCATGCTAGGCGATAAGGAAGAAGTGTTTACCTGCAAGTTTTTGGCTAATGAAGCCGATAGAGAAAAGATTGTAAAAGCAAGAGAAGTATTGTTGCAGCATATCGGTGAACCATTAACCATAAAAGAGCTTAGCCGGAAAGTAGCTATTAACGAATGTTATTTAAAAAAGGGTTTTAAAGAACTATTTGGCACTACAATATTCGATTTTTACCAAAGCCAACGAATGGAGCATGCTAAATACCTGTTATATAATAAGGGTTTAAGTGTAACTGAAGTTTCTTCTTTACTTGGATATTCTTCTATTTCTCATTTTAGTACCGCATTTAAAAAGCATACTGGTATTAAACCTTGCGAACTGCTCCTCAGGTAAATACAGCTTTCACTAACAGTATAGCTAAGCCTTCAGCCGCTGCACTTGTCAGTTTGCATAAGTACTTAAGTAAATGCAGCTTTTCCCTATCAGTATATTTTAGCCCTTGGGTGCTGCACTTGCATTCTTACATGTGTACTTGAGTAAATGCAACGTTCCCCATCAGTGTATCTGAGCCTTATAAATATTTATTTTTTTATTATTAATTTTATGTTGGAGTGATGGATGATTCTATTGAAATTTTATCAAAAATAAAATTCATTATCTTCGCCTATTAAACATTCTTTACATTTTATGAATATAAAGAAGATATATAAGATTGTGAACCGAATTAAAACAAAAACTTTAAATGGAACCAACCATACTTTTCATCATTATTGGTGCAGTGGCCTTAGCTGGAGGCATTGCGCTGGGTAAAATATTATTTGCCAAAAACACCACCAAACAAGTGGAAGCAGCAGAACAACATGCACAAAACATTTTAAGAGAAGCCGAATTAAGGTCTGAAACAATTAAAAAAGAAAAAGAATTAGAGGCAAAAGAAAAGTTTGTAATGTTAAAAGCTGCTTATGACAAAGATGTAATGCAGCGAAACCAGAAAATGTTAGAATCTGAGAGCAGAACAAAAGCTAAAGAACAGAGTATTAATCAAAAAGAAGCAAATCTTGATAAGCAGACAAAAGATAACGAGGCTATTAAAGAAACTTTGAACAGGCAGATAGAAGTAGTAAATACTAAGCGTACAGAACTGGAAAAACACCAGGAGGAACATATACGAAGGTTAGAAAAAGTAGCTGGATTATCAGCAGAAGACGCTAAGGCTCAACTAATTGAAGGTTTAAAACAAGAGGCACATAGTATGGCAATTTCCTTACAACAGGAAATTATTGAAGATGCTAAATTAAAAGCCAATAAAGAAGCCCGTAAAATTGTAATACAAACCATACAGCGCACAGCAGCAGAACAAGCAATAGAAAATTCTATTACAGTTTTCAATTTGGAGAGTGACGAGATTAAAGGATCTATTATTGGTCGTGAGGGTAGAAATATCAGGGCAATTGAAGCCGCTACGGGTGTAGATTTAATTGTAGATGATACTCCCGAAGCAATTGTTCTGTCTTCATTTGATCCATTACGCAGGGAAATAGCACGTTTATCGCTGCAACGCTTAGTTGCCGATGGCCGTATTCATCCTGCCCGTATTGAGGAAGTTGTAGAAAAAACCAAAAGGCAATTAGATGACCAGGTAATGGAGATAGGTGAACGTACTGCAATGGAGTTGGGCGTGCATGGTTTACACAAAGAATTGATAAGAATGGTTGGGCGTATGCGTTTTCGTAGCTCTTACGGTCAAAATTTATTGATGCATAGCAGGGAAACGGCTAATCTGTGCGGTATTATGGCTGCGGAATTGGGCATGAACCCCAAATTGGCAAAAAGAGCGGGTTTATTGCATGATATAGGTAAAGTGCCGGATGAAGAAACTGAATTAAGTCATGCATTGTTGGGTGCTAAATTAGCGGAGAAATATGGCGAGAATCCTGCTGTAGTAAATGCTATTGGTGCTCACCACGACGAAATGGAAATGCAATATGTAATCTCACCCATCATTCAGGCTTGTGATGCCATCAGTGGTGCAAGGCCGGGTGCAAGGCGTGAGATTATGCAGCAATATATTCAGCGAATTAAAGATTTGGAGAATCTTGCACAGGCTTACCAGGGCGTAGAAAAAGCTTACGCTATACAAGCGGGCAGAGAATTAAGGGTTATTGTAGAAGCAGATAAAGTGAGTGATGCCGATAGTGATAAACTAAGTTTTGAGATAGCTCAAAAAATACAAACTGAAATGACTTTTCCGGGACAGATAAAAGTAACAGTGATCAGGGAGAAAAGAGCAGTGAATATTGCCCGATAAAACTTTAAACTCAAAAAAAATATTAGCTACAGGTAGAGATACTTGTAGCTTTTTTTGGGATTGAGGTACTGGAATTTAATTACAAATGTGGATAAATATCAAAGGTGTAATGAAACATATTAAGAATTCTGGGTAATATATTTCTAAAAATATATTATTATGAAAAAGAAAAACTTATCTATTTAAAAAGAATATTTTGTATTTGAAAGTTTTGAATTGAACAGCCAACACCGCTTTGTAGAAGCAGTATTGCTGGATTTTCAAAAAAGAAAATTAGACTCAAAAGAGTAGAAATTTATAAATGCCTTTTATGAAAAAGATTCAGACCACCTGATTACTTTTGAAATATCTTCAAAAGATGATTTCAATAACGACTGGTTTGAATTCTATCTAAAACAACTGCCAGGCTTAGCTATATCAGATGTAAAATATATGTTTACACTTAGTAATA
>JBBQTZ010000219.1:0-7994 GCA_038234405.1 Chitinophagales bacterium | reverse complement strand
TAATAACTTTTACAGATATTTTCTAAATGTATAATGCCCTGCATAATGATGGTTAGTTTACTTTTTGTAAAAAACTTGTATTGTACTTTAAATAAAAAAAATTAATCTATAATTATATTATTGGTATGCTTATTTTTTTATTACTATGGGAACTTTAAAAAAAGCTCCATCTTGCTTAGGTGCATTTTTTAAACCGATACTTCTTTCAATACTTCCTTTTACAACATCCTCTCTCAGTACATTTATTCCATCGCTCATGTGTAAAATGGGTACTATTCCCGTTGTTTCTACTTCATTTAGTTTTTCTACAAATTGAATCATCTTTTGTAAATCACTTTTTATTTCTTCCTTTTCCAGGCTGCTAAATTGTAACCTGGCAAGATGAGCTAGTTTATCAACCATTTCGTTATTTACTTCCATCTAACAAAAATAATGGTTTAGCAGGTGACGCTATCAATATTTGGATAAATGGTTTGTGTTGCTGGTTTAAGGACAACAGGTTAAAGCTTTAGAGGTTTAACTTTTATAATAAAGCTCGTTATGTATAAAGGAGGCCGTTTAGCTGTATTATTTTGAAGCCCTCACTGCTCTTTAAATTGCAAAATGTGGGTTAAAGGTTAACCTTAAATATTTATATTTGCAGCCTTATGACAGATAGCAGGGAAATTGTAATGAGTGGCATACGTCCCACAGGTTTTTTGCACCTTGGCAATTATTTTGGTGCCATTCGCAATTATGTAAAAATGCAGGATGATTTTAATTGTTTTTTTATGGTAGCCGATCTTCATTCGCTTACCACACATCCAGATACAAAACAGCTAAAAGCCAATGTACACAGGGTTTTAGCAGAAAATATTGCCTGTGGATTAAACCCGGATAAAGTAGCTCTTTACTGCCAGAGCCATGTGTATGAAACAGCAGAATTATACCTCTACTTAAATATGCTGGCATATATTGGCGAACTGGAAAAAACAGTTACGTTTAAAGATAAAGTGAGACTAAATCCTGAAAATATAAATGCAGGATTACTTACTTACCCGGTATTGCAAGCTGCTGATATCATTTTGCACCGTGCCAAATACGTGCCTGTTGGTAAAGACCAGGAGCAGCACCTGGAAATGGCCCGCACTTATGTTAATCGCTTTAATCATCGCTACGGTGAAGTTTTTCCAGCGCCGCAAGCTTTTAATTACAACCAGCAATTGGTAAAAGTGCCGGGCTTAGATAATAGCGGAAAAATGAGCAAAAGCGAAAATCAAAATGCCACTCTGTACCTGGCTGATGATGATGCCACTATTCGTAAAAAAGTAATGAAGACTTTAACAGATGGCGGACCAACCAAACCTAATTCCCCAAAGCCAGATTATATTGATAATATATTTGACTTAATGCGTTTGGTAAGCACAGAAGACGTTATTAAAAAATTTGAATCGGATTATAATAATTGCACCATTCGTTATGGCGATATGAAAAAGCAATTAGCAGAAGACATGGTTGGCTTTATAGCTCCAATAAGAAATAAGGTAGATGTGATTTTGCAAGATGAGCATTATCTTAAACAGGTTATGGAACAGGGAGCAACTAAAGCAAGGGCGAGTGCAAAAGCTACAATTGAGCTTGTAAGAACAGCAATGGGCTTAAATTATTAATAGTATCATTTATCAATTACTACAAATACATTTACCATTTGTAAATATGCCCATTTAAAGTTTTATAGTACTTTAAACTTTAGTACATTCATTTTTTAAATCATTTTTTTCACAATTATAATTAAGCCTCCATAAAGGCTGTAGGGTAGTATGGCAAAATCTAAGAAACCAAAACACATAGCAATAGCGGGAAATATAGGTGCCGGCAAAACTACACTAACAGAAATGCTGAGTAAGCATTACAAATGGATTCCTCAGTTTGAAGATGTTGACCATAACCCGTACTTAAATGACTTTTATGAGGATATGCCCCGTTGGAGCTTTAACCTTCAAATATTTTTTTTGAATAGCCGCCTAAAACAATTGCTGGAAATACATCATGGTACCGAAACGGTAATACAAGACAGAACCATTTATGAAGATGCTAACATCTTTGCACCCAATTTGCATGATATGGGCCTAATGGGTAAACGGGATTTTGATAACTATTACCAGTTTTTTGAAACATTAAAAACCATGGTACAGCCTCCGGATTTACTTATTTACTTAAAAGCCTCTGTACCTACGTTGGTAGCGCAAATTCAAAAAAGAGGCAGAGAATATGAAGAAAACATACGCCTTGATTACTTAAAGAAATTGAATGACTATTACAACAGTTTTATAGAAAGTTACAAAGAAGGCCCACTATTAATTATCAATGCAGATAGTAATAAATTTGCTGAGGATGAAGAACACTTAGGGCAAATTATAAGCAAAATTGATGCAACATTATTTGGCTTGTTTTAGACTTGTAAGGTTAAAGCAAATATATTTTACCTGTAGTATATAGTTTTATAAGATAATATCGTTGCCTTTTTTAATCAATTAACTGGTTTTTCATTGCATAAAATACAAGGCCAACAGAATTTTTTACACCAAATCTTTCCATTAGCCTATCTTTTATAGCTTCTACAGTTCTGGAACTTATTTCCATTTTTTTTGCAATCTCGGTAGCAGTAAACTCCATACACACCAGGGTAAGTACTTCTTTTTCTCTTTCGCTAACTACAACATCTGTAGTTAGATTAGGATTAAATTTTGGCTTGCCATAATTCTTTTTTATTAAAACCTTATTTACAAATGGGTTTAAGTAAAATCCCGTACTTACTACATCTTGTATAGCTTTTCTAATTTCGGATGGTTCTGTGCTTTTAAGCAGGTAGCCTGCTGCACCACAGTCCATCAAGTGACTTACAAATCTTTCATCCTCGTACATAGTTAGCACTATCACACGTATTCTTGGAAAGTCTTTGGTAATTTGTTTAGTAGCGTCAATGCCATCCTTGATAGGCATTTTTAGATCGCAGAGTACAACATCAGGCTGGTCCAAAGCTATTTTCTCTAATAAATCTTCTCCGTTGTCGGCCTCAATAATAAATTTCAGATTGGTATATGATCTTAAAGAAAGTATCACCCCTTTTCTGAATATTTGATGGTCATCTGCTATGGCAACTCTAATTTGTTCCATTCATTTTGGGGTCTTTTAGGCTGAAAAATAGATATTGGTTAATTTACTAAAGGAAACAAACTTTTTGTAAAAAAATAAAACTAAGTTAATTGTGTATTTATTTGTCTAAACTAGTTCATTTGTTCTTTATATTGTTAAATACATTTTTTACAGTTAAAAAATTCTCCTTCTATTAAAATCTTGCATCTTTAGGAATTTCTATCGTTACTTTATAATACGTATGGCTTGGATCTATTTCAAAAAATATTCTACCATTCAATACTTTTATCCGGCTTGCAATATTTTTTAATCCAAGGCCGTGGCTTACATGGTTCAATCTGTCAAATTCTGTTTGTATTATGCCCTGTCCATCATGATGAAGGCGTAAGTAGCTATGGGTAGCGTTTGCGTTTTGTGTAAGGTGAATAAAGCCGGCATTGCTATGTTTTATAATATTATTTACCAGTTCTTGTATAATTCTAAAAATAAGTAGCTCCTGCTCTAATTTTAAACGGATGCGGTAATCATGAAACCTTACACTTGCATTTAGCGTGCCACTACCATTTATTTTTTGAAATAAATCACTCATCGCACTTTCTAAACCAAAGTTTTTAAGCGTTGGTGGCATCATGCTGTGGCTTATATTTCTAATAAGTTGTATTGCATCATCTATTATTTGCTTTGCTGTAAAAATAGATTGTAACTGAGCGGCAGGCTCCTGATTAATCATATTTTCATTAAGGTAAAGGCGTGCTGTAGCAAGTAAAGGCCCTACATCATCATGCAAATCGGCTGCAATCCTATTGCGCTCCTCTTCTTGAAATTTAATGGAAGCATTGAGTAGAATTTGCTGTTTTTCATCTTCAAGCTTTTTTAACTCAGCATTAAACCTTGTTACTTTCCGCTGGTGAAATATTACAAAAAATACAATGCCTAATGTAAGGCTCACCATACCTAGTGTGCCAAAAAGCATTACATAGTTTGCCCAGTAAGAACTTGTACCAGCCAATGTTTGAAGTAATATCATATTTTGGTTACAAGTTTTTGTTATAAGGGTTAAAAGTGCCTAAGTCTATATCTATTGGTTTTGCTTCCATTTGCTGTTGGTTTACCAGGTCT
This sequence comes from Chitinophagales bacterium, assembly GCA_038234405.1. GTDB lineage: Bacteria > Bacteroidota > Bacteroidia > Chitinophagales > Chitinophagaceae > Ferruginibacter. Next base: position 3,740 of record JBBQTZ010000219.1, on the reverse strand, counting down.
TTATTAGTAATAACGGCTGTACACAGAAAAATATTTTTGAAGATGGTAACTATACTGTAAATAAGTGTGTACTGTGTTTTAAAATTTTCATCCTTGTACATTGAATTTGAAAAAAGAAAAAGAAAAAAGTTACCCGAAAAGTAAATCAAAAAGCCTACGGATATCCAAAATACGGGAGATGTATATATAGGAGTGGATATGCTGTGTTGTATTTTTTCGTAAAAAAAATATACAATAACCAGTAAAAAAAATAAACATTCAATTACCAGGGGTATAAAACTAAAGTTGCTGCTAAAACTAACTAAATAATCTTGAATGGAAAGGATAATAAAAATTATTGTGGAGGGAAAGAATATCCACATTTTATATTTATTGGTAATACTGTAGTTGTAGAAAATGGAAAGAAAAATAAATTCTAAAATAAGGAAGATTCTATTTAATATTAACCTGCTACTACCATCTTTTAAATAAAACTTTAAATAAATTGAAATACAAATTGATAAAGCCAAAACAAATGTGTACAAAAAAAATACCCTTATATCTGTTGATTTAATTTTTTTAAAAAATATTAAAAACAGAATAAAGGGAAATAGTTCAGCTAAGTAAGTTAAATAAACTAGATATTGCAATGTAAGGTTTTGTTTTACCAAAAATAACTAACACTTTTACAATATCAAAATTTACTTAATTTTTGGTTTTTAAAGATTCCACATAAAAAAGAAATGTTTAGAGGTTTACTTGATAATTTCGTATTGTAAACTTCTATTTAATTTTCTTTTGCTACAAGGGGTCTAAAATGTTTTTATGCAGGAGTTTTACATAAAATATGGTGTCAGTAAGGCTTTGGATGCATTTTGTAAAAATATTTTCCTTAAAAATTTGGTAATTGTACGTGTTATTGTTAGTAATTTTACTATACCAAATCACTGTATCTTTACCTAAGTAGTTTTACTTTTTAATAATGGGGAATTGAAATATTAAGATTACTGCCTATCTTATTTAAAAATAAAATATCTATTTATTTCAAATGATGGAGGATAAAATAGTGTACAGACAAAAAATATATTTGATAAATATTTTTGTTAAGAGGAAAAATGTTATGGTAAAAAAAATGATTGGCACCAAATTCAACTATACTGCGCTATTCATTATAGAAAACAATACTTTTATTTTGAGAGGATAAATTTTTTTTGAAACGAAACTATCAAATAAAACATCCAATGCCAATCAACTTTGTAAAGGTACCCTAAGTATAATTTAAAGTAAAAGTGTAAATACTCTTTATTTAGATTGATGTATATACTCTTAAAATCGTAGAAGTTTGTTTATTTATTAAGTATAATTACGATGATGTTACTGTTATAATTACTAAGTAGTTTTTCAAGCTTTTTTTCAATTTTTTTTTATGTCGTAAACCAGGTAGAAATACTACAATTTTTTTAGAGGGTTTTATTAAATTTTTTTAGAATTAATGTATAATCATTTGTTATTAATAACTATTAATACCTAATTTTAAGATACAGTTAACACAATATTATTTCCTATGTCCATTTCTTACAATCCAAATGATTTAATAAAATTTGCAATTGCCGATGACCATAAAATTTTTAGAGATGGTATTAAAATGGCACTTTCCGGCAAAGAGAACCTAAAAATGATTTGGGAGGCTGAAAATGGTAAAGACATGATGCATAAGATTGCCATTAAAAAACCCGAGGTATTACTAATGGACATAAGAATGCCGGAAATAGATGGAATTAACGGTATTGAACTAATTCGCAAAGAGTACGAAGATATTAAAATTATTGTACTTACAATGTACGATGATCAACAAATGATTAGTAAAATGATGGAAATGGGTGCAAACGCATACCTAACTAAAACCACCGATCCTGAAGAAATCTACAACGCCATCTTAACCTGCATAAACGATGATTTTTACTTTAATGATCTTGTTAACAGGGCTGTTATGGGTAAACTGATGCAAAAGAAAAACGTGAGGCAAAATTACACAACTATCAACACCATACATTTTAACGAAAAAGAAATTAAAATACTGAAACTATTAGCAGACGATAAAACTACAGAGGAAATTTCTAAAATCATTTTTCTTAGTCCTAGAACTATTGAAACAATACGGCAGAATATGAAAACTAAAGTAAATGCCAAAACCATTGGTGGCTTACTTATGTATGGTATGCGCAATAAGTTGATAGATTAAAACAGTAGAATGCTCCAGTAAGCTTCCTGTTTAGTATTCAGTCAGCAAAAAAAAATCATAAATCATAATTTAAATAACAGGGATATTTTTCAAACTGATTTTTTAAAAACCTCCTGGTTAAAAATCTAACTTAATCTCAGTTTTATACCTTTATCTTTAAATATGCTTTTTACAGTATCTCTTGCTTTCATCCAAAAATTTATATTTCCACGGTTATATATCTAATTTTTAAATTTAAAGTTAGCGTTTACCAATTGGTCAAATAGTATTACGTTTATTTGGTATGCTTATATACTTTTATTTTCTAAAATCCTCTATTTTGGTTTATTTGTAACTTTTGCCTCTTTTATTTGCTGAATCTATTTAAATTATTTTTATCTTGGTTATATAAGTGATCTTTATAATGTGCAAGTGGAATAATATACTGAAAATCTGGTTTTATACCTGCCATAGGAATATTACGGTTAGTAGATTTACAACTATTTTAAAAAAAAATACTAATAAGGGCGTATTTTCCGTTATAATAATGGGAAAGTAATTTTCCTGAATTTTTTGCTGTATATATATCCATATTGCATATTTTCGTTTAGAATAAACCTTATGTAATCCTAAACAGTATTTCTGATGCAACAAACTAATAATAACAAAGAACCAATCAAAGTATTAATAGCTGATGACCATGTTTTATACAGGGCCGGTGTTAAAACAGCTTTGAGTACCAAGAAAGATATAAAAATAATAGCAGAAGCTGATAATGGCATGCATCTTATTAATATGCTTAAATTGGTAAAGCCAGATGTAATTCTGCTTGATATACAAATGCCTGTGATGGATGGTATTAGTGCTTTACCAGAAATAAAGAAAAATTGGCCTAACATAAAAGTAATTATGCTTACTATGATGGACGACCATAGTATGATTACAAAACTTATGGAACTAGGCGCTAACAGTTATCTTAGTAAAACAAGCGATAGTGAAATTATTTACGAAGCTATTAAAACCTGTTACGAACAGGAATATTATTTTAATACTCTCACTAACAAGGCATTGCTTACTAATTTAAAAATAAAAAATACCATTACTCCACAAAAAGTGGTGCAAATGGAAGCAAACCTTAATGATAAGGATATCCTTATCTTAAAATTAATGTGCGAAGAAAAAAGCACCAAAGAAATTGCTGATATAGTAGATTTAAGTCCTCGTACGGTAGAAGCTATAAGGGATAAGCTAAAGGTAAAGACAGGAGCTAAAAGCACTGCCGGTTTAATTATGTACGCAGTAAAACACAATATTTTAGACGAAGAAATGTAAAGCCCAAAAAATAAATTGTATCCCACCAAAATTTTGGTGGGATTTTTTATGCCTTATAGTTTGCAATTATTTTCCATTAAACTGGCTTTTATATGTTTGTAAGTTGTATTAAATATACACTCAAGTAATAGCTGCCTTAACTTTACAAGATGAATTATTTTAACTACAATGGAAAGTTATTTAAAGAAGGAAGTTCTATAATTGGAGC